>NZ_JBNNIW010000007.1:0-151575 GCF_050269715.1 Halomonas sp. NPDC076908
GACACTCTATCCACAAGCAGTTCCAAGCGACACGCGATCGCCAGATATGTCGTGCCTGGCGGGTGGAAAGGCATGACAAAACGGGCCGTCAGCACCGATCAGCACGGTGGGTTTTGGCAATAACGGGCTTGCGAAAGCCAACTTGCACGGGGCGAATGATCAAAAAGTGCTCGCTGGCGGTGATAGGGAAAGTGTCGGCGCCGGCTTCACGGATTCAGGTATTGGTTAAACCTTCAAGTTCATGCTATGGGTAGAAGCAGGCACCCGCTGTTCGGCCATGGTAGCGTTGCGCTGCAAAGAGGCACTATGTTCAATACCACCGTGTGGAACCGACTACGTTACACCGCTTACGCGCCTTTTTATGATGCGATTGCTACCCGTGCGTTTCGAAGGCCACGGCGTATTGCGCTGGGTCAAGTGGACTGGGAACCCGGCATGCGAGTATTGATGGTGGGCGTAGGAACGGGGTTAGACTTGCCTTTTCTACCACACGATATTGAGCTACACGCCACCGATCTAGCGCCTACTATGGTAAAACGCACGGCTAAGCGGGCTGAAAGGCTGCGCCGCGATGTCGAATGCCGCGTCATGGATGCAGAGGCGCTTAACTACCCTAACGAGCACTTTGATGTGGTCATCATGCATTTGATTCTTGCCGTGATGCCTAACCCCCAGCAAGGTCTCGCCGAGGCGCATCGCGTGCTAAAAGCAGGGGGCCAGCTGTGCGTAATGGATAAATTCCAGCCGGATACTCAAACTGCCAGGGCAAGCAGGCGGCTACTCAATATACTCACATCAGCACTCGCCACCGACATCACCCGTCAAGCGCACCCACTACTCTCTGAGGCCGGTTTCTTGATTCGCCACGATGAGCCCGTATTAATGAATGGCCTTTTTCGTGCGCTACTGGCAGCAAAGCCAACACTCTCTAGCTGATGATGAAGCAATCCTTGATCGCTGGCGATATCAAGATAAAGTGGCTAATCAGATTTACTGCTTACTATGAGGTATCCAATGCCAACAGCCCCCGTTAAGCGATTTCGCCGCTTACCCGATGACGAACAGTCACGTGTCATTGAAATGGCCTGGGAAGACCGCACGCCGTTTGAAGCTATTGAAACGCTCTATGGCCTCGCGGAACCGGACGTCATTGAGGTGATGCGCCACCAGCTTAAACCCGCGTCGTTTAAGCTATGGCGTAAACGCGTTACCGGTAGAGCAACCTGAATCGCCCCGGGTTTCGTAGACACCTCTAGGCCTTATACTAAAGGTACCTAGGAGGAGCCATGAGCCGTCCCCGTTACACTGAAGAATTCAAAATCGAAGCGGTTAAACAGGTGGTAGAGCGTGGTCATCGCGTTGCCGAGGTCGCTGAGCGTTTAGGCGTGTCAGGTCACAGCTTGTACCACTGGATCAAGCGCTACGATAAGCCGGTAGAACAACGGCAAGAAGATGATAATCTCCAAGCTGAAAACCGTCGTTTGAAGGCTGAACTAAAACGCGTGTCAGAAGAGCGAGATATATTAAAAAAGGCCACCGCGTACTTCGCCAGGGAGTCCGACTGAGGTACGCGTTTATTCAAAAGCATGCGAGCCAACATCCGATACGGCGTCTGTGCCGCATGATGGCCGTGCATCCTAGCGGCTACTACGCATGGTGCAAAAAAGCGTTGTCTAATCGAGACCGGGAGGATCAGCGTCTCTTGGGATTGATCAAGCATGCGTGGCTTGAAAGCGGCGGTGTATATGGCTATCGCAAGGTCTATCAGGATTTACGTGAGGCTGGCGAAGCCTGTGGTAAGCACCGAGTGGCCCGTCTGATGCGTAGGGAAGGTTTACGCTCTCAGGCGGGCTATCGACGACGCCCTGGCAGCTATGGCAGTGGAAAACCGGCTGTTGTATCACCCAACCATTTAGACCGTCAGTTTGAAGTGACAGCGCCAAATGTTGCTTGGGTGACGGACATCACTTACATCCGAACGTACGAAGGCTGGCTTTACTTAGCGGTGGTTATCGACCTGTTTTCTCGTCAAGTGGTTGGCTGGTCGATGAAGTCTCGTATGACCACGGAATTAGTGCTGGATGCTCTGTTATCGGCAATCTGGCGACGCAAGCCACAAGGAACGGTGATGGTGCATTCGGATCAAGGAAGCCAGTTTAGCAGTGGAGACTGGCAAAGCTTTCTGAAAGCTAATCACCTCGTGGGCAGCATGAGCCGACGTGGTAACTGTCATGACAACGCCGTTGCTGAAAGCTTCTTTCAACTCCTCAAGCGAGAGCGAATCAAGCGGCAGGTTTATTCGACACGCGAAGCGGCTAGACGTGACGTGTTCAATTACATTGAAATGTTCTACAACCCAAAGCGCCGACACGGCACAAGTGATAACTTGTCACCGGTTGAGTATGAAAGGCGTTACTTTAAGAGCCTAACGGGTGTCTAGAATATCCGGGGCGATTCAACCAAACACCAAGCCCTGCGTTCGCCGAACGTCCTACGTGGATATTGCCCGACGCAATATAAGCGCTGATCTTTAATAAATTTTCGGTACGTCAGTCAATACCCTCTTTAACCATCATCCAGAATAAATGAGTATTAGTTGGTTTCGTTGCCTAGAGCACGTAAACGCTCATATATCTAAACCAGCCCCGCGCTTGCGAAGCCACTCTTTACGCTCACGCCAATCGGGGAGGACTTTATCGACCTCATTCCAGAAAGCGTCTGAATGATTGCGGTGGTGAAAGTGGCAAAGTTCGTGGACGGTGATGTAGTCGATGATTCGTGGCGGTGCCATCATGCATTTCCAGTGAAAATTCAGCGTGCCACTGCGGCCGCAACTGGCCCAGCGATAGCCCATATCCTTCACTTTAATAGCATGGTTTTCGACGCCCACTTTGGGGGCAAAAAAAGACGCCCTCTCAGCAAAGCGCTGCTGGCCTTTTTCGCTATAGAAGTTTTCGAAAGCGGCTCTTGCCGCGGCAGTGCCACCTGTTTCGATGAGTTCACGGCTCAGGCAAAAGCGGCCTTCTTTGAGTTTTAACGGCTTATCCTGATGTGATACCAAAGCCAATCGATAAGCGCCGCCAAGGTACAGAAACGTTTCACCGTTGACCCATTCACGGGTAACGGCGGTGGCATTTAGATCTCTCCATTCTGCAAGGTTGCGGTAAATCCATAGCCGCTTGCTTTCCACCAGTGCATCCACCTGCTCCAGCGAGTAGTTAACCGGGGGACGCACCACCACCTGCCCGTTACGCTCAATCACAATATCGGTGGTTTTCCGGGTGCTGCTGGGAAGCAGATGATACTCAATGTCCCTTACTTTCCTCGCGATCATGGCTGATTCCCTTCGTTCTTAGCACCGCTGAGTAAAGCCTCGTGCCGATTTTTGGCCAATTTCATAATTTCAATCGCAAGGCGTTCCCGGCTGGTTTTCAACTCGTCGACCCCAGTGAGCGTAAGCGCCGTTTTAATCTTGCTTCTAGTGCGCTTCTGCTTGTCGGCATTGTGCCAAAAATCGATGCTGCCGATACTCTGCTGTAAGGTTTCTACAATCGCTTCCATGAGTGCTTTAATTTTTGGCTGTGCGCTAGCAGGTACTTTGCCTCCTTCGAAAGCCTCTAACGCAATGTGCTCGTAAAAAGTGGTCGCCTCTTTACTCATTCCCGCCTCGCCAGCTTGACGGCCTTGTGACGCAACTTTACGCAGTTTCAACAGCTCTTCAGCAAGCTTATCCCACTCACCTTGGTGGCGATCAATCAGTTGCTCTACCTTCTCCGCGAGACTTTTATAAAACGCTGGGTCTTCATCGTGATGCACAGTGCAATGCTTGCGAATAGCATGCTCCATCTCACTGGCTTTAGCTTCGGCATTATCGCCGGAGTGTGCGTTTAACTGATCCAGAAAATCTTCAGACAGCAACTCCACCGGAGGCACCTTAGGATTAATACCCAGGCTGATGAGGTGCTCATTGATTAAATCACGCACCTTCTGCCCCGCATCACCCAAACTCAGTGAGTCATCCTTGTACCGCTCTTTGGCCACGCGTTGAATATAGCCTAGTCGTTTGGCCGGTACGCGATACGCCTGACCAGCAGGATGAGGCAAAATAATATCCAGGCTGCTCAAGAACTTTTTCAGGTAAACATCGAAATCCGCTCTCAGCTTCTCGTCCTTAAGCAGTGTAACAGCCGCATGCACCACTGAGGCATCGTCTTCAACATCCGGCAACTTGCCCTCTACGAACGCTTGTACACTGGCCACATGATGATTAGCAAACAGCTGCAACAGTCGCTGATAGCGCTCTTGCAGTACAGGCATCTCAGAAGTGATATTCTTAAGGCCACTAGCGAGTTCCTGCTGTTCATCCGTGGCGGCATACAGCGTTAATGCTTCGGTAAGCCTGTGGGTTAGCCCTACATAGTCCACCACATAGCCGCGCTGCTTGCCTTTTTTCACTCGATTAGTGCGGGCAATAGCTTGCAACAGCGTGTGCTCACGAATTTTTTTATCCAGGTACATGACCTGCTCAATAGGCGCATCAAAACCTGTCAGCAGCATGTCGCACACGACCAGAAAGGCAATGCCACTATAGGGCTTATCCGGGTCGTCAAAAGCAAAGGGTCTGCAGAAATTTTCTACCGCGCTCCAGGCCCTGGCCTGCTTACGAGCTTCCGTAATGTAGGCGGCCTCGTTAGTACCATCGCTAGAGAGTACGACGGCCGCTTTGATGAATTGGATGCGGCGAATTCGTTCCTCATCGGGTACAGGTTCAGCACGCAGCTTTGCCACTGTCTCAGCAAGCGCCCGTTGAATAGCTTTCTGGTAACGCACTGCCGCCAGTTTGGAGTGGCACACCACTTGTGCTTTAAAGCCATTCGGAAAAATATGCGCTAGGTAATGCGCGACCATATCTTTCGCTATCGCCTCAATTCGCTGCTCGGCCTCTAATATGTCCCCCGTAGCGCCGTACTTTTTCTTAATGGCCAGCAGCTCTTCTTCGGAGCGATTCTTAAATAGATTCTCGAACTTCGTTTCGAAAGCATGCTTCTCGTTCAGCGCGGCATCCGAAGTACGCCCCTCATAAAGAATCTGTAGCGTTGTGCCATCCTCTACTGCATCCATCAACCTGTATTTATCAATATAATCACCGAAGCGTTTAACCGTACGTTTCTCGCCATGACGCTCGGTGATCAACGGCGTACCGGTAAAGGCAATGCGTGCGGCATTCGGGAAGGCCTCGAAGATGTTTTCGCCCAACTCTGAACTTTGGGTACGATGGGCCTCGTCAATCATCAGCAATATGCGGCTCGATAAATTGACCACACCGAACGTACTCTTGCTCGGAATCGCTTGATACGTGCCCAAGGCTTCGGCAACCGACAGCGGCAGGCTCTGGTCAGCGACTTGAAACTTGTGCGCCATCACCATATTAACGTCGGACTGGTCAGTGGCTAGGTCACAGCGTAACGCTTGGCGGCTCTCAATCACATTCACCCGCCCCCCAATCAAGGCCGCGGTTTCTGCCAGTTGCTCTTCCAGATCAGTGCGATCATTAATAAGTACCAACTTGTAATCGTATAAATCTTTCGAGGCACGAATCATCCTCGCCACAAATACCATTGTCAGGCTTTTACCCGAGCCCTGGGTGTGCCAAACCACCCCGCTTCGATCCTCTACGGTTTGGCCATTGCGCAGTCGCTCGATGATCTTATTCGCCGCACGGAACTGCTGATAGCGACACACCACTTTAATGCGCGGACCTTCGTCAGCATCCATAAATACCGACGAGGTACGTAAAATCCGCAGCAGATTAGCTTTATTGAGCATGCCACTAATCAGTTGCTGTTGCTGGTTCAGACTATCGGCTGCGGCATTCTCACCGGATCTGTTCTTTTTTGAATCACCTATTTTCCAGGGGTAGAAATGCTCCTCGCCGGAGGTGATCGTGCCGTAGTCGGCTTCCACGCCACTTGTGCGGATCAGCAATAGGTTGCTATGAAACAGCCGGGGTTCACCCTCTTTCAATCCCTGGCGAGCGGTATCTTCACGCCGGTTCATATAGCGCTGAAGTTGGCTATAAGCCTCAGCCATGGGGTTAGCACAAGTGGGGCCACCCTTTTTGCACTCCACCACTGCCAGCGGAATACCGTTCACAAATAGCACAACATCCGGAATGATGAACTGTTTGACGCAGCCGGGGGTATCAATACGAAACTGATTGATAGCCAGAAAGTGATTGTTCTCAGGGGAATCAAAGTCAAACAGACGAACGACAGGATCTTGTTCACCGGTCTCTTCGTTGGCGTCTACCTGGGCTTTTAACAGCGACTTCTGCACGGCCTCATTGGCTTCTAGCAGCGTGCGATTCGGTTGGCGCAACAGCTGCTCGTGCAAATCCAGTAGCTGCTTATCAGTCAGCCAAGTGTCCTTTTCCATACCGATATTGAGCGCCGATACTGCACGGTTGAATACCTCTGGCAGTAACCACTGACGAAAATTGACGCGATGGCTTCGGGTCGGGTCGGACGGAATTTCCTGCCCCTGGTCAATGACGTCCCAACCCAACGCCTGCAACTGGTGCAGAAACGGCTGTTCTACTTCGGTGTATTCAGACAAGTTCACCCTTCCCACATCTATGCGTATTATTGTGTGTCATATCGGTTGATTGATCGTCTGTAAAAAACCTATCAGCTCATGTATTCGGGTCGTCGGGTTGTCAGTTCCACTAGCCTCCGCTTGGCGCAGTGAGCGCTCGGCGTTATTCTTCGCAAACTCCAACTGCCCCAGCAAACTCATAAAGATATCTTCCGAACCTTTCTCATAAGCTGGCAGATAAGCTTGAAGCTCAGAGAGCACTTGGTTTCCCGCGCTGTTGCCCGATAAAGCCACATACGGCTTAGTGCTATAAACAAAATGTAGCAACAACCAATACTCGAAACAGGGCACTGAGTTAATAGCGATGAAGGTGTCGCGGGGCTGTGCAGCCGCTATTGAACCCAGCGCCTCACCATAGTGATGGTGAGTATCCTTATCGAACACACAAAATACCTTATCAAAGGCATCACCCGCGTCCTTTTCTTCTCGAAAGCGTTGCTTTGCAAATCTCACCACGCTGTTTGGGTCTGAGCCACTTTCACCAGACACTTCTACATTGGCCGTATTCAGCCCGTAGTAATTTCTAAGACCATGGAAGTAGTGAGGCTCAGTTTTTTCTCCCTCACAGACAATCAGCACTTTGGCATACGCATCGCGCTTTGCTGCACGGCGCTGTAACCCTTTAGCGCTTTTTGCTTTACGTTTATGAAACAGATTATCCGTACCCATCAACTGGCCCGCTCTAGCGACCGAATAAAGGGTAAAGCACCATAGCGCCCGGAAAGATAAGCCAGTTCCAAATTTTCGCGCCCCTTGCGCGGGCTAAAATCTGTCAGCGGATACAACGCTGTCGCATGGCTCGCGTCCTTCTCGCAGAACCAGATTTGATCACGCCGAAATACTTCTTGGTTCAGGATAGATGTTTCGTGAGTAGTGAACACCAGCTGTGCATTATTCGGGTTGGTCTCTGGGTTATGAAACAGTTGCACCAAAAACTGCACCAAGCGCGGGTGAAGATTATCGTGAAGCTCATCGATAAACAGGACATAGCCGTTTGTCAGCGAGTCGATCCAGGGCCCAGCGAAAGAAAATAGCTTTTGCGTGCCGTCAGACTCGTCTTCAAAATCAAACGTAACCGCCTTACCGTCGCTATCCTTATGCACCGTTTTAATATCAAGAATCGTTTTATCCTTCATATTGCCAGCGATAACATCGCGTAGGGGTTCCGGCATTCCTTCCGGCAGCGTTTCAACATCAAATGGCTTGGACTCAACCACAATATCGTCGATATGCAAATCTGCAGCGCGCAAAAAGTCCATCACTTTTGATTTGCTACTGTCTTCGCACAGTGAGGCACTGAACCCAGGCCCCCAACCTCCTACATTAGCCAGGCGAAGCGTATTGTTAAACCAGTCGAAAATAGGCTGTAGTTGTTCGCTATTAAGCTGTACAGCGGTGGATAAAAAGAGCGCATTTGCACGTGTGGATTTTTGCCAAAGCTGCTTTTCACCGGTTAGGTTGCTGCCCAGCTCCCAATCATAACGCTGATCTTCAACGTTCCAAGCACGGCCAAACCATCGCTGGGCACGACCCTTCGGGTAGGCCAGCAACCACTCCTCATGAATGCGCTCGACACTGGCGGCAAAACCGTACTGGTAGCGCACACTACCAACCACAAAGGTCACTTCAAACTCGCTGGGCTGTTGGCGCGTTTCCGCGCTTAGGCGAAATGGCATCACCGGCAACTCATCGCCCCGCTGCAGATTTGCCGCCGATTCCAGCACTACCCGCTTCATGGTGCCCAACGCCAACAAGAGGTTGGATTTGCCACTGGCATTGGGGCCATAGATAGCTGCCGAGCGCAGCAATTCGATATTGTTGACCGCAGTCGCCGTAAAAGTATTGGTGGACAGTAACTCATCCCCCTTGCCTTTCACCAAGCTAAACGTCTGCTCCCCACGGAATGATCGAAAATTGGCCACACTCATCTCAATGAGCATCAAACACACCCCTACTATAGAAAATGACACTATTGGTCAAAATCTAGCACTTAACATTCACAAAAACCATTTAAAACCACATTCTTGACAATAAATGTCAAAAACAGGATCAAGAAAACGACAAAATTAATACTGATCAGAGGGCTCATATACAACAATTGCCACCTCATCCAGGTCGCTTAAGGCTTGCTCAATATGAGGCTTTACCTGCCCCCACTCCAAACCGCCATTACCGGCGCCCAGCGCAGGGATGGCTATAGAGCGGACCTTGTACTCTTTTATAAAACTACGCAGGTCTGCTAGGCCGTCGATAACCCACTGCATTTGGGATTTATCGCGCCAGTGCTGTTTCGTAGGAAAATTGACGACCCAGCGCGGATTCACTAATTCTGTGGTTTCGGTCACAAACATACGGCCAGTTTGTACTCGCCCCTCTTTGCAAGCGTGTACATAAGCGGTGTAATTGGCTGGAAAGCGCTTCTTGAACATCAGCGCGATGCCTTTACCCATCACGCCCACCGTATTAACGGTGTTCACCAGGGCTTCAACATCAGCTTCAAGTAGGTTGCCAGTGGTGTAGGAAATCATAGCTGACACCTTTGATATACTAAGTGAGTAAACAGCCCGCCAGAAGCCACGGCAGATTCTGTCGATGGGTAATCCGCCAAATCAGCGCCTTGTCGGCGTTAAGGTTCGGGTAATGATTAGGCATTGACCGCCTCAGGCTTCGCTTCCGACTCAACCTGCACTGGCACTTTGCCGGTAAGCAGGTCATGCATTAAACCGTTTTTTTGTTTTTGGAGTGCTTCTAAAAATGAGGCTTCAGTATCAAGCTTTGAGCATATATGGTTTAACGCTCGTGCAATTTGCAACTGTTCGTCTCTAGATTCCGGGTAAAAAATCCAAAGAGTTCTTATATCACCGACCCTGACATGGCCAACCGTTGAACCGCCTGATATTAAGTCCAAACGGGCCTGCACAGCTCTCGACTGAAGAACATAAAGAAAAAAGTCATCTGAAATTTTTTCTCGATCAACGCGATACAGCATCATTCTCTGACCAAGGCATGCATATTGATGGCGCTCGGGAATTTTGCATACTTCACCAACTGGTGCTTCACGCGTAATTACGATATCCCCCGGCTGAGGAGCTCCTCTGGCTGTCCAAACTGAATAAGAACGAGTATCTGTGTAGACAAGTCCATCGTCAACGAACTGCCCGTATCTAACATTAGGGGTGCGTATAACAGGATGGCCATCGGGTGTTATGGGTGGCGTTCGATTTTTGCAGTCAATAACTTTTTCACAAACATCTTCACAAGTATCAAATACCCACTCCTTCGGAATCCACCCAATAGGGGTTTCCTTGTACAGCTCCGGTGCCTGCTCGCGTGGCGGGCGCAGTTTTCCGTCGGGGCCAATGCCGCGAGTAAACAGATCGTGCATCAATCCAGCTTTGATCTGCTGGTACTTGCCGATCAGGGCTTCGGTTTTTTCGATGGCTTTGTCAATGACTTGCAGAATGCGGGCTATTTTTTGTTGTATGAATTTTGGCGGAACCATCAACTCCAGTGACTCAATATCAGAGTTTTTTAGGTTATTTATCGCACTTCCAGCGAGAGAGTAATCAATATGTGCCTGATAAATAGCAGAGTGAAAAATCTGTTTTATATAGCCGGAGTCTGCATCTTGTTTCGGCCTAAAAATTGAGCAAAAAGCACCTACAGTCACGTTGCCACTTAGACTACTTTTGTACTGGGCTGATTTACCAACCAAGCTTTTACTGCCATTCGACATACAGACTGCCATGTCACCAAAAGCTAGCAACTGATCCGTCTTGACTATAGCTTCAGGAACAACCTGTATGTCGCTGAAAACCAGCCTACCATTTTGAATGTTATTGGCTCTTAACAAGACAACCGCATCATGAGAGTGATCACTTAGTAAATGATGCGGCTGATAAGAAACGCCTCGGTGCCCTTCGACTAAATCGCCTAACTTTATCAACGACCATTCGTAGGAACTACTCATACCCCAACTCCACCAGGAATTCCTGCAACTGCTGCGCAGCTTGATCTCGTTCGAACTCGATCTGGCGGGCGGTGACGGCGTATTTGGCCCATAGGTTTTCGATGGCTTTGATGCAGGCGCGCTGCTCGCTACGCAGGTAGCCGCTGTAGATAGCCAGTAGGCGGGCTCTCAAGCGCTCAATGATGACCGTGCGCGCCTCGTTAACTGAGATTTTCTTGCGCGCACTAGCAACCAGTTCGTCGCGTTTTTGCTCGATGGTCTTCAGCGTTTTTTTCAGCGTTTTGGCTTCATCTTCCAATGCTTTGTGGCGGCTCAGGCTAGCCTCAGCGCGCTGGGCGCTTTTCAATGCCCGTTGGCCTTGGCTCACTGCATCGCGCAGTGGAATAATCCATTCACTGCCGTAGCCTTGCTGCTCAGCCAACTCGACGATGCGCAGCCCGTTGCTAAACTCGGGCGCTTTGTTGGTCAGGCCCTCGCTGCTGTAAAACGCTTTTGTACTACCTGCGGGCAGCAGGTCAGTATTTTTAAGCTCGATGAACAGGTTGTTGGCTAGGCTTTTGATGGTTTTAAGCTGTGCTTTCCATTCAGCGTTGAACGCTTTGAGCTCGTCTTTTTTAGTTTTGACCTCATCGCTGGGCAGCACGCCGCTATCGTCACTATCTTCGAACTCTTCCTCGTCAGCAGCGGCAAACAGCGTTTGTAGTTCGGCCAGACGCGCCTGGGCCTGCTCTTGCTCTTCCAGCACATCGGGGAATTGGCTTTGCAGAATTTCGTCGTCGGGTATCAGTTCCGGCCCCCACCCGCTGGCGGCGATGGATTTAAAATCTGCTTTGAGGCTATCTATATAGGTCGCAAAGGCGCCACGCACCTGAAACGGGGTAAGCAAGCCGTTATCGGCCAGGGCGATTTCGATACCTTGCAGTAACTGGCTACGCATCACGTAAACATTGCGGGGGCGAGCCTGCTGGTTTTCGGCATCGGGTGCCAAGGCTTCCACTACCGGCAAGTTGTCATCCCACCACGCTTCCAGCACGCCCATGACAGTTTGATTAGCAACCGCCACACCGGGGTGTTGATTAATCAATCCGGCAATCTCGCGCTTATCCGCTAGCGCCGGGGCGAAATCCATGTAATTGGCGTCACGCGCGACAAATAGCGCGGCTTTGAGGTTTTGGTAGTTCTGCCAGTAGTGATCCAGGCTGTCGATTTCTCGCACCGGCACGCCACCGTGTAGATGGGCGCGTACATCATGAGGCTCGGGTGGTGGCGCGTTGTCCACGTAGCGGCGGATATTGCAGTTGAAATCTTCGTTCTGTAGCTCAGTAATGGGTACCGGACGAGCATAGCTGGGAATCGCTTGACCCTGGCGATAGGCATAGATGATTTTGTCGATATCTTCCGGGCGCAGATGGTTCTGGGCCTTACCTTCGCGGTACTCCCGGTCAGCATTGATAAACAGGACACTGCCTTGATCGCTACGGCGCTGTTCGGCTCCTGCCTTGTTCAACACCAGAATACAGGCGGGAATACCCGTGCCGTAGAACAGGTTGCCCGGCAGGCCAATGATGGCTTCCAAATACCCTTGCTCGATAAAATACTTGCGCGCTTCGCGCTCTTCACCGCCGCGAAATAGTACGCCGTGCGGCATTACCGTGGCCATTCGGCCATCGTGCTTAAGCACGGCTAGCATATGCTGCACAAACATCAGATCCGCTTTTTTGCCTTTCTCCGGCATCATTACCGGAAAGCGTCCTGGGGATTTCAGGTCTTTTTTGAGGTAGTTCTGGCTAAAGGGTGGATTAGCGACCACCCGGTCAAACCGTTTAAGTTCGTTGGTCTCGTCAAAGTGCTGGGGCTCACGAATGGTATCTTCCTGGCGAATATCGGCATGGGAAATGCCGTGCAGCAGCATGTTCATCTTACAGATAGACCAAGTGGTGCCGATCTTTTCTTGACCGTAAAGGGCCAACTCGCGGGCATCACCGCCTTTTTCGCGTAGGAAGTCGCGCATTTGAATCAGCATGCCACCAGAGCCCACCGTGGGGTCATAGACGCTCATGCCTTCTTCTGGATCACAGACCTCAGCACATAGCCGCACGACTTCCCACGGGGTGTAGAACTCGCCTGCCTTTTTACCTGCAGAATCGGCAAAGTATTTGATCAGCCATTCATAGGCAGCACCAAGCAAATCGGGGAATTCAAAATCTTCGTCGCGTAGCGGGATCTTCTCGAAGTTTTGTACAAAGTCGGCAAGCGTATCGTCATCCAGCGTGCGCTGGCCGATTTTACGGTTGAAATTGATGCCGCTAAGCACATCCTGAAGGGCGTCCGGATTGGCCTCTTCAATCGCGCCTAAGGCCTTGTTCAGCGCAGAGCCAACATTTTCTTTTACGTGTTTAAGCGCAGGGCGCTGAATGAGCTGCTTTTGCCCATCCTTAATGACTACCTCTTGCCAGGGTTCATTCCAGCGGGCCCGCTGCGGCACGTAGAAATATTTCCCTGAATAGTGGTCAGCGTCTTCCAGCTCAGTGGCAATGTCCGCCTCAGCCATGCCTTGGGCAGTAAATTGCTGACGCAGCTCTTCTCTGCGTTCATCAAACAAGTCGCTGGCACGCTTCAAAAATAGCATGCCGAAAATGTACTCTTTATATTCGCTGGCATCCATGCTGCCGCGCAAGTCGTCACAGGCGCGCATCAGCAAGCTTTCTAGGTGGGGAAGCGTCAGTTTTTGATTCATTGAGCCCTACAGTTCCAGTGTGCGCGGAATGGGCAACCACCCTTTCCTGCTATATGAGAACGATTATACGGGACTCTCAGTCAGATCGGAAAAACTCTCAAAAATCTTTCAAACCTTTGATTTGTTTATATAATAAACCGCCTAAAACCCTTCCATTTTAATAAATCACGCATGCACGATAACCTGCATGAAACTGTTCAGTGTTTTACTCGCTGTTTAGCAGCCTACACATGAACTAGCGCTCAGCTATTCTAAACTCATCTCCTTATTGTTATATTATCACATAACATAAGCCCATTTAGAGGTGACCTAGCAATGACCACATTTACTCCCCTACCCGTGACAGTGCTCTCGGGTTTTCTTGGTGCCGGTAAAACCACCGTACTCAACCATATTCTTGCCAACCGCGAAGGTCGCCGCGTCGCGGTGATCGTCAATGATATGAGCGAGGTCAATATCGACGGCGCGCTGGTGCGAGGCGGCCCCGGCGAATCGACGCTGGATGGCGAGGTGGCACTGAACCGCTCCGAAGAGCGCCTGGTAGAGATGAGCAATGGCTGCATCTGCTGTACGCTGCGTGAAGACTTGCTGGAAGAGGTCAGCCAGTTGGCTCGGGAAGGCAAGTTCGATTACTTGGTCATTGAATCCACCGGCATCTCTGAACCACTTCCTGTAGCGGAAACCTTCACTTTTGAAGATGAGAGCGGTCAAAGCCTTTCTCACGTAGCGCGGCTAGATACCTTGGTCACCGTGGTCGATGGAGCCAACTTTTTAGAACAGTACCGCGAAGCGCAAAGTTTGGCGGAAGCTGGCGAAAGCTTGGGTGAAGACGACGAGCGCAATGTAGCCGATCTGTTAGTCGATCAGATCGAGTTTTGCGATGTGCTGCTGATCAGTAAAACTGATCTGATTAGCGATAAAGAACTGGAAGCCCTGAAAGCCATTCTACGTTCACTGAATCCGGATGCGGAATTAGTACCGATCACCCAGGGTGGCGTACCGCTGGATAAAGTGCTCAACACCGGCAAGTTCAACTTTGAGCGCGCCCAGCAAGCTCCCGGTTGGCTAAAGGAGATTCGCGGCGAGCACATGCCTGAGACCGAGGAGTACGGTATTGGCAGCTTTGCCTACCACGCCCGTCGCCCCTTCCACCCACAGAAATTTCATGACCTACTCAACCAGGATTGGTTCGGCAAAGGCCTGTTACGCTCTAAGGGCTTTTTCTGGCTGGCCACTCGCCCCCAGGCCGCAGGCCAGTGGAGCCAGGCAGGCGGTATCGCTCACCATGGCCCTGCGGGGGTATTCTGGAAAGCGATCCCCGAAGAGCGCTGGCCAACCGACCCCGAAACACGTCAGTTTATTATGGAGAAGTGGCAGGAGCCGTTTGGTGACATGCGTCAGGAGTTAGTGTTTATCGGTCAGAACTTGGACCAAGCCAAAATGCGTGAAGCGCTGGACGACTGCCTGCTAAGCGAGGCAGAACTGCTGGCAGGCATGAAAGCGTGGAAGAAACTACCCGACCCATTCCCGTCCTGGAAGTAGGCGCTAGCAGTCACCTCAAGCACAAGAAGAGAGGCCGCAGCCTCTCTTTTTTGTTGCCATCAATTTGTGCCAACTATTTTTTTGCAAGCTAAGGCGCTTACTGCAGCATGCTGGGCAACCAGGTAGCGAGGCCCGGAAACATTATCAGTACTGCCACCAGTAGCATCGAACAGAGAATATAGGGAATCGCGGCTGAGTAGATTTCGCGCATGGTAGTACCGGCGGGTGCGACCCCTTTCATCACGAATAGCAATAGGCCAAGAGGTGGTGTTGAGAAGCTGATTTCAAGCGCCAGCAACACGACGATACCAAACCATACCAAATCAAACCCTAGTGCCTGGGCCAGTGGGAAAAAGATCGGTACGGTGAGCATCATAATGGATATCTGCTCCATAAAGGTACCCAACACCAGCAACACTGCAAACATTGCCAGCAGCATCAAAATTGGCGAAAGCTCAAAACTGGTGGCCCAGCCGATCAAGCCACCCGAAGCACCGGAGAAGCCCAGTAGCTGGCTGAAGGTCGCTGAACCAAACACTATCAGATAAGCCATCAGGGTGACTTTTAATGCCCCAGTAACCGAAAGCTTAAACGCCTCCCAAGTCATGCAGCGGAAAATAAACGCCAGGATAATCACCCCCAATGCACCAAAGGCTGCTGCTTCCGACGGTGTAGCAAACCCCATCAGCATCATCGCCACAATGATCACCATGACGCTAAGCATCGGCAGAATATCGGTCACTATCAGCTTGAGCTTCGCGCTAAGCGGCACCGGTTCTAACTCATAAGCAGGGGCGGCCTCCGGGTCCAGCTTGGTTTGGATAAAGATGGTGACAATATAGAAACCCGCCAGCGTCAGCCCAGGCAGAATACCCGCAATCAACAGCGCGCCAATATCCACTTTTGCCAAGGTTGCTAACAGTACCGCCAACGCAGAAGGCGGAATAATAATCGCCAGGCCGCCAGTACCCAGAATGGGGCCAATGGCCATTTTCTTCTTATAGCCACGGCGCTCCATTTCCGGCACCAGCAGCGAGCCCATTAGCGCCGTGGAACCCATGGAAGAACCGCTTAAGGTAGAAAACGCCGTACCGCCGACGACCGTCACATAAGATAAGCGCCCCGGCAGCTTACCCATCAACTGGTCGACGGCGTTGAACATTTTCATGCCCAAGCCGGTGCGGAAAAACAGTTCGCCCATCAGCAAAAACAGTGGGATGGGTACCAAATTAAAGCTTGAGAGCGCACCAAAACCGTTGTTGAGCATCTGCACGATGCCGGTTTGGCCACCCATAAAGTGCCAAGCACCGATCACGTTGGCGGCTAAAAAGGCCAATGCGATGGGTGTACCAATCGCCATAAAGATGAGAATTAGCGAGAGCAGAAAAGCGAGCGCAAAGTACCATTCCATTATTCTTTAATCCCCGCTTCACCGCTGTGAAGAATATCGTGGCCAACCACAAAACGGCTAAATTCGATCGCCATTAAGGCAAAGCTGATTGGGAACACAATCGTCAGCATCCATTTCGGCACGAAAAAAGCACGCACGTCATAATCGCTACGTTCAATGTTGAGTAACACAAGATCCAAGCCTTTCCATGCCAGCACGCCGCATACCACAACACATAGCAACGACACACCACGGCTGAGAATGTTGAGCATCGGCGGTGGTAAAACAGAGGTCAGCAGTTCAATATGCACATGCCCTTTTTGACGTACCAACCAGGGCGCACCCAGCAGGGTGAGATAAAACATCGCGTACTCGGTGGAAAGGAAGAACCACGCCGAAGGCTGAAGCCCCAGGTTACGAATCACCACGGAAAGCACCACCGCTACCATCAGCCATACCAGCATGATGGCAGCCAGCAGGGCCATACCGTTAAGTAGCAGCAGGTAGCCGCGTTGTGCGTAGCGCATAAAAGACCCTAACGAAAAAGCCATACAAAAGGGGCGCGCGATCCTTCCGCGCCCTTACCGTTCTTACAGGTCGTTAAACTTTTCAATTAGCGTGTCGTAATGCTCAAGACCTGAAGGGTGACGCTCCATCTGACGGCGCATACGCTCCCAGGTAGCATCGCGGGCGGCTTCGGCGTAACGCTCGCCTACTTCCCCTTCAAGAGTAATGACCTGCATGCCATCTTCTTCTAGCTGAGCCTGCTGCTCCTCGGAGAGAGCAGCCAGCTTCTCGGCACTTTCGCGCTCATGTTCAATAGCCACTTCTTGCAGTATTTGCTGTGCTTCTTCGCTTAACTGGTTCCACTTATCCAGGTTAACGATCACACCCATGTCAGTGGAGAAAAACGCCGGATCCACGCGGTAGTTGAGGAAGCGGTCCCAATTAAGGTCTTTCAAGCCAATTTGCGTCCAGCCGGTGGCATTCACCACACTACGCTCAAGGGCAGCATAGACATCGGTGGTCGGCAAACTAATCGGCTGTGCGCCCAGATAATCCTGGAAGAAGGCGTCGTACACCGGGTTACTGCGAAGGCGCAGGCCCGACACACTCAGATGACCTTCACCATCGATAGTGGGCTCTTCAATGGTGTAAAGGTTATAACTCACTCCGCTGTCGAACCAGCCCAGGTAGTAAGTGCCCATTTTCTCCTGATGGATCTGATTGAGCAGGTCGATGCCACCATTTTCACGGGCGAAAATAGCGTTGGTGTTGGAGGCCACCATGGCATCGCGCTCAGGCACGGTGCCAGCGTAGAAGCTTGCCGCGGTATAGGCCATATCGACCACGCCGTTGCGCACTGCATCAGGCTGCTCGGAAAGGCCGATGACTTCAGGGCCGCCGCGCACGTTAATCTGCACCACGCCCTCACCGCGTTCATTCACCTTATCGACGAATTCGAGAAAGCTTTGGGTATAGATTAGTGAAGGCGGAAACGCATGCACGGCGGTGATTTGATCAACCGCCAGCGCCTGGGTGGAAGCCAGAGCGGTGAGCATACCCAGGGTAAGCGTTACTTTTTTCATTCGTTAGTCTCCTGCACAAGGTAATCTGCGTTATAGCGTTTATTATTTCTGTTTCTTTCTTATAAGCCGTTGATAAGCTTTTTTTTTGCTAACCATTCTTGTAAATGCCTGCTGCAAGCGTGCGTTTTTTATAACAATACATTTTTAAGCTAGCTGTTAGACCGCTACCCTTTACTAATAATGGTGCTTTCTGGCGGCTGCGCCGCTGTCCAGGGAAACTGATCAGAGTAGTGTGCTGCGAAATCGCTAATAGTGTCGGCATGTTGGCGGGTCATATCGATATCATCCCAACCATTGAGCAATTTGGTGCGCCATACAGGGCTAATGGAAAAGCTAACTTCTACCTCGGCGACACGAATTAGCTGCTTCTCCAAATCAACATAAATCTTGGATGGTGCATCACCCAACGCTGCCAGCAAGCGCTCGGCATCATCCTCTTCCACTACCGCAGGCAGCAAGCCATTATTAACGGCATTAGAGGCAAAAATATCACCAAAACTCGGTGCCACTACGCAACGAAAGCCATAATCGACCAACGCATAGACGGCTGCCTCACGCGATGACCCAGCGCCAAAGTTGCGTCGGCTGACCATCACTTCGGCATCATTTGCGTTAGGGCGATGAAGAATAAACTCAGCGTCTGGCGTGTCCTGTTCATCGTGGCGAACGTCATAAAGCAGAAACTGGCCGTAACCGACACTGCGCGGCTCTTTCATAAAGCGCGCGGGAATGAGCTGGTCGGTATCCACGTTAGCGGCGGCAAGCGCCACGCCAAGGGTGTTCAATACAGTAATCGGTTGCATTAGTGCGCTCCTGATGCCTGAACGGTAGAACTAAGCGTGCGCACATCGGCTAACCGCCCACTGACCGCCGCGGCCGCCACCATGGCAGGTGACATCAAATGGGTACGCGCGCCTGGCCCTTGGCGGCCTTTAAAATTGCGGTTAGTGGTCGAAGCGCAGCGTTCGCCGCTAGCCACTAAATCGCCGTTCATGCCTACACACATGGAGCAGCCAGAGTGGCGCCACTCAAGCCCCGCATCGATAAAGATACGGTCTAGGCCTTCGGCTTCGGCCTGAGTTTTCACCAGGGTTGAGCCTGGCGAGACCATGCCGGGTACGCGACTTTTTTGGCCTGCCAGTATGGCGGCAGCGGCGCGTAAGTCTTCAATGCGGGCGTTAGTGCAAGAGCCAATAAAAACCCGATCAATTTTGATGTCGGTGAGTTTTTGGCCTGGCGTTAAGCCCATATAGGCCAAGCTATCTCGAGCCTGGCGTGCTTTCGCCGGATCACTCAGCTGATCAGGGTCGGGAACAGCGCGATCTATCGGCAGCGCCTCTTCCGGCGAAACACCCCAGGTCACCGTCGGTGCGATTTCATCTGCATGCAGCGTCACTTCCAAATCAAAGATGGCGCCTGGGTCGCTGTAGAGCGTTGACCAGTGGGCACAGGCTTGCTCGAAGGCCTCCCCTTGTGGAATCCAGGGGCGATCACGCAGGTAATCAAAGGTGGTTTGGTCGGGGGCAATCATGCCGCAGCGACCACCGCCTTCAATCGAGAGATTGCACAGCGTTAAGCGCGCTTCCATTGAGAGCGAACGGATTGCTTCGCCTGCGTACTCAATGGCGTAGCCACGTGCGCCGTCGGCGCCTAAGCGAGCAATCCAGGTCAGCGCAATATCCTTAGCGGTGATGCCCTCGGCCAATTGGCCTTCTACGGTAATCCGCATCACCTTAGGCTTGCTCTGCCACAGGGTTTGAGTAGCCAGCACATGCGCCACTTCTGACGCGCCAATGCCAAAGGCAATGCTGCCAAAGGCGCCGTGGGTGGCGGTGTGGCTGTCGCCGCACACCATGATCATGCCGGGCTGGGTAAGCCCTTGCTCGGGGCCGAGCACGTGCACGATACCCTGGCGTGGGTCATCCAAGCCAAACAGCGTCACCCCGTGCTGCTGGGTATTGTGAGAGAGCTGCTCAATCATCGAACGCACTTTGGGATCGGCAACACCGGCCAAATCACGGGCTAGCGTCGGTACATAGTGGTCAGCAATACCAAAGGTTAAATCGGGCCGTGCAACGGGCAACTGCCGCTCACCCAGTTTATTGAAGGCGTGAAAGGAGCCTTCGTGGACAAAATGGCGGTCAATCCACAGCAGGCTCTGGCCGCTTTCACTGCGGTGAACCTCGTGGGCCTGCCAAACTTTGTCAAACAGCGTTGTTGGGGTGCTCATTGTCGTCGCTCGTTGCCTCAGCTTTCGTTGGTATTATGATCACTACCCCAATACAACTAGCTCAATTCCACAACACAGGTCAAATGTATTTTTTATAATTTTAAATCTGTATTAAATTTAATACATTAAAAAAGATAGGCTAAAACGCTATGCATCCTTCCCGCTGGTGGGCATTCCGCCTACTTTTGGCTCCCAATAGCGGGAGTTATCGTCGCCATTTCGCTCTAGATCAATTTGGAAGCGATAACGGTCCGGACGATAGAGCGCATCCAAGTGCTCCACACCCCGACCCTGTTCGTCGTAAACCACGCGGGTGAGTGAAATCAGCGGCGAACCCACAGCAACATCCAGCGCCTCCGCTACTTCGTGGCTAGCCAGCGTAGCGGAGATCGATTGGGAAGCGTGGTCGACCTTTACGCCACTGCGCTCTAACAGTACAAACAGCGGCGTATGGGCTAAATCCATTTCGTTGTAGTGCAGAGCGATAGCTTCGGGGACATGGGTCACCAAATGCGAAAACGGCTTGTCGTCGACCATACGCACACGCACCGAACGCTGCACTTTAACGTTCTGCGACATACCTAACCGCTCGCGAACCATTTCCGGTGGTAGCACATAGGCAAACTCCAACAAACGCACTTGGGAAGCCTGGCTCATCTTGACCATGTTGGGCATCAGATTAGACACACTGGCGGTCATCACCGTGGCGTCCAGCGGCTGCTCTAACACCACCGTACCCACCCCCGCCTTGCGCGCCACCATCCCTGCTGTTTGCAATGCCTCCATGGCACGCCGAACGGTGACTCGCGACACGCCATGCTGTTCCGCCAGCTTATTTTCACCGGCTAATTTACTGCCCGCGGGCAGCCGCCCACTCAAAATAGCGTCTTTCAACAGCAGGTAAATGCGGTGGGATTTAGTGCCACCCACCGCGGAGGATTGTGCCTCACTCATCCACGCCTCTCCTTAGGATGTTGTTCGAAAAATTCATGTCAGGCTTGACGTAAGGATAATAATAGACATAAAAATGTATTACATATAATACATATCGACAGCCAATTAATAACACAATGACTGCCATTTGAAAGCCATTATTACAGAACCAGTGCCCTTAAGTATCGCTAACAACCGGGTGCCAAATAAGGGTTTCAGATGAGCAGCGATTAGCCAAAGAGTCGAGCGACACCTATGACGGAAAACCGCCCTGAGAAAAACCCTAGCGCTGAGCAGGTACGTGCTTTCTTAAGCGCCATGGAAGCCCGCGACCTAGCTAGTGCAGAGCGCTACCTCGCCGTAGACGTCGTCATGCAGTTTCCTGGCGCGCCGCCGATGCAACGGCTCAGCGAGGTCGTCGAATGGGCTCAAAGCCGCTACCGACGGGTGAGCAAAACGTTTCACGCCGTTGACCAGTGCGACTCCCCCAACCACTGCGCTGGTTCTGTAGTAGTCGTGTTTTGCCACGGCGAGCTCACAGTGGAGTGGCTGGATGGCAGCACATCAACTGGCGTGCGCTTTATCGATCGCTTTGAAATAACCGGTGGCCTGATTAGCCGCCAGGACGTTTGGAACGACTTGGCCCTAGCCGCTAGCGCAAAGAGCTGCTGCTAACGCTTGAACTCACCGCTCATGATTTTTCCTACAATATTTTCACCTACAGTGACGAGATATTTATGACACGCCAACAGCACGCCTCACACCAGCCAGCCCAACTTAAGCAGCAGTTGAAAGACAGCTCCATTGTGGTCGCCCCCGGCGTGTTTGACGCCCTTGGTGCGTCCCTTGCCGAGCAGGCAGGCTTCGACACGGTCTACCTTTCCGGCGCAAGCCTAGCCTACACCCAGCTGGGGCGGCCGGATATTGGCCTACTGAGCATTACCGAAATTTGCACCGCCATGTCACATATCCGTGAGCGCACCAACTTATCCGTGGTTGTGGATTGTGATACAGGCTTTGGCAACGCCATGAACGTGATGCGCAGCGTGCGCTTGCTGGAGCGCTCTGGCGCTAACGCGATCCAGCTTGAAGACCAAACCTACCCTAAACGCTGTGGTCACCTGCGCGGTAAAACGCTGGTCTCTAAAAGCGAAATGGTGGGCAAATTGCATGCCGCACTGGATGCACGGGAAAGCGATAACACCCTGATCATTGGTCGTACTGATGCACTTGGCGTGGAAGGCACCGACAGCGCCATTGAGCGCGCCCAGGCCTATTATGAAGCGGGCGTGGATATGCTGTTTATCGAAGGTATCCGTAGCGACGAAGATATCAGCAAGATCATGTCCCAGTTCAAGGGCAAGGTACCGATTATGGCCAATATGGTCGAGGGTGGCGACACGCCGCTGCAGAACGCCCAGGCGCTGGAAGACCTAGGCTTCTCGCTGGTGATTTTCCCCGGCGCACTGGTACGAGCGATTACTCATATGGCCAGTCGCTTCTTTGCCACGCTGAAGCAGGACGGCACCACCGACGCCTTCCGCGACCAGATGCTCGATTTCAAACAGCTTAACGACTACCTAGGCACCCAGGCGATGCTGGAGCTTGGCGAGCAATACGACAATCGCTAACGCTCGCTTCTCAACGCGTGCCGATGATTTATAAATAAGCAAATTCAGGAGATGACGATGCAGACCACCGATAAAACGGCGAAAGAGATTTTTAACGACGTCATGGCCAATCCCCAGCGGGTGCCGTTTGGCTTTGGTAATAAAGCAGTGCTGGTGAACGTTGACCCGCAAAAGGCCTACACCCGTACCGATCTCTTTAAAACCGCCTACGAAACAGACCCCAAACAGTTGGAGTACACCAACCAACTGGCCCGCGGTTTTCGGGAGAAAGGCTGGCCGGTGGTCTGGACGCATGTGGCTTTTTTGGACTCCGCTGAAGATGCGGGGGTATGGGGTACGCGGACCGATACGCCGGACTCACTGCAGAATATTAAGTACGACTCTGAGCGTGCCGAGTTCGACGAGCGCTGCGAAATCGACCGCAGCCGCGATGTGATCTACACCAAGCGCATGCCTTCAGCCTTTTTCGAAACGCCGCTGCAGTCGCTGCTGGTGTGGCACCAGGTCGACACGGTGATTATTACCGGTGGATCCACCTCTGGCTGTATCCGCGCCACCGCCGTGGAGAGCCTGTCCCGGGGCTACCGCACTATCGTGCCGATGGAATGCGTATCGGATAAACACGAAAGCTACCACTACGCCAACCTCACCGACCTGCACCTTAAATACGCTGACGTGATGCCGGTTGCCGATGTACTCGCGTGGCTGAACGGCAACGCCTGAGACATCACAAGCCACCGCTAAGCTTCAGAGGATCCGGTTATGAAAGAGTCATTAGGCGTTTACGACTACTGGGCCTACGACCAACGGCCCAAAATTGAGTGGCCTGGGGGCGCCAAGGTGGCCTTTTGGGTCGCGCCCAATATCGAGTATTACGAACTCGACCCGCCGCAGAACCCCCAGCGTAGCCCTTGGCCGCATCCGCACCCATCGGTGCCCGGCTACAGCATTCGCGACTATGGCAACCGGGTTGGCCACCAGCGTCAGATGGCCCTGCTGGATAAGTACGGCATTCGCGGATCAATATCGCTATCGACGGCGCTCTGCGAGCACCATCCTGAGATTATCCAGATGTGCAAAGAGCGCGACTGGGAGTTCTTCAGCCACGGCATCTACAACACCCGCTACACCTACGGCCTTAGCGAAGAGCAAGAGCGGGCGATGATCCGCGACAGCATGGAAACCATTCACCGCCATACCGGCCAGGTTTGCGCAGGCTACCTGGCGCCGGCGCTCTCCCACTCGGAGCGCACCCTGGATCTATTTGCCGAAGTAGGCGCAGAGCTATTCGGTGACAAAGGCGGGCTTTACACCTGCGACCTGTTCCACGACGACCAGCCGACGCCGATCAGCGTCCGCTCCGACAAGCGGTTTATCTCCATGCCCTACTCGCTGGAGATGAACGACACCATCGTCTACGCGGTGAACAAAGTGGAGCCGCGTCAGTACGCCACCATGCTCAAGCGCCACTTTGACCGCTTGTATTTAGAGGGCGCGGAGTCCGGCACGGTGATGTGCATTCCCACTCACAACTATCAGGTGAGCTGCCCCCACCGCATCAAGGCGTTTGAAGAGGCACTTGAGTACATCACCGGGCACCCGGATGTATGGGTCGCCACGGGCCGAGAAATCGCCGACTACTATCTCGAACACTATTACGATGCCGCCCTCGACAGCATCCAGGCCCAGGCCACCACCGCACGCAGGGAGGGCTAATCCTATGGCATCCAAAGACATGGCGCTCAACGACGACTATCTTGACTACCCCTTGCGCCGCCACGGCTACGACCACGACCGCTATGCGTGGTCGATGCTGAGTGAACGCGCGCCCGTTACCTGGCCCGGGGGCAAGACATTGGCGGTGTGGATCAATATTTCGCTGCAGTTCTACCCGCTCAACCAGCGCGGCGAACCGTTCAAGGTGCCCAACGGCATGACCATGCCCTATCCGGATCTGCGCCACTTCTCGCTGCGGGATTACGGCAACCGGGTGGGTATCTATCGTGTTCTGAAAGCGCTGGCCGCGCACAACATCACGCCTACCTTTGCGATCAACGCGCAACTGGCGGAGCAGACCCCCTATCTGGTGCAGCGCTTAAAAGAGCACGGCGGTGAATTTATCGCCCACGGCTGGAACATGGATCACCTGCACTACGGCGGCCAACCGATTGGAGAGGAGGCCGAGCTGGTCAAACGCTCCGTGGATACTCTGCGGCGGGCAACCGGCCAACCCGTTCGCGGCTGGCTAAGCCCCGCCAAGCACCAGAGCTTTAACACCCCCGACCTGTTGGCAGACAATGGCCTCGAGTACTGCGCCGACTGGGTGAATGACGATATGCCTTATTCGTGTGAAACCAAGACAGGCAGTTTGACCATGATGCCGTTGGCCACTGAGATCGAAGACCAGTTCGTGATGAGCCAAAACCTGCACTCGGAAGATTCCTGGGTAACCCAGGTAAAAGACGCCTTCGATTTTCTGTTGGAAGAGTCCCGCGAACAGGGTGGCCGCCTGTTTGCGCTGAACCTTCACCCCTGGCTGGTGGGCCAGCCCCACCGAATTGCCTGCCTGGAAGAAGTGCTGGCGCATATCAGCGGGCATACCGACGTGTGGCAGGCCCCGGCGGGTGAGATTCTGGATGCCTTCCACCAATCTGCGGAGCAGGCGTAATGGCGATCATTCCCTACACACACGAGGGCTTTGATGCCCACCTGCCGCTGCTGATCATCGGCGCAGGGGCTTGCGGGCTGGTGGCGGCCCTGGCAGCCAACGAGGCTGGCGTTGAGCTTGCTGTACTGGAGCGCGACGCCCTACCCCGTGGCAGCACGGCCATGTCGTCGGGGTTTATTCCCGCGGCCAATACGCGCTTTCAGCATGAACTGGGCGTCAGCGACTCTGCCGAGATCATGGCGGAAGATATTCAGAAGAAAAACGGCTTTGAGGCAGACCCTGCCATTGTCGGGCTTTTGGCCAGTCAATCAGGCCAAACCATTGAGTGGCTGGCGGATCAGCACAGTGTACCCTTTGAGCTGGTGGAGGGTTTTCTTTACCCCGGCCACCGCCACCTGCGCATGCACGCCACGCCCCGGCGCACCGGGGAAGAGCTGATGGGCACGCTGCTTAACGCTGCCGAAGCGGCGGGCATTGATATTTTGACCCAGGCGAGAGTAGTGGATTTACACGTTGATGACGCTCAGCGGGTGCGGGGAGTCACCCTTGAGCGCCCGGATGGCAGTCGCGAAAGCATTGGTTGCGATGCGCTGATCCTGGCTTGCAACGGCTATGGCGGTAACGTGGAACTGGTTGAGCGCTATCTGCCCACGCTCAAACACGCGCTCTACTATGGCCATGAGGGCAACCAAGGCGACGCACTGCTATGGGGTCAGGCCATGGGTGCCAGCACCAAAGATTTGGGCGCCTGCCAAGGGCACGGATCACTTGCCACGCCCCATCAGACACTGATTAGCTGGGCATTGATGATGCAAGGCGGCATTCAGGTCAACCTAAACGGTGAGCGCTTCTCCAACGAGCACGGCGGCTACTCCGAACAGGCGGCCAAAGTCTTGGCCCAGCCAGAGAAAATGGTCTGGAACCTTTATGACGCCCGCATTCATGAATCCGCCCAGGCATTCGAAGATTATCGTAATGCCCAGGAGAGCGGCGCGGTGCGCAGCTTTGCCAGCCTTGAAGAGATAGCCGATGGCTTGGGCCTGCCGCTAACCACGCTACAGACCACCTTCACGGAGATGCAGCAGCATGCCAAGCAGCAAACGACGGATACCCTTGGCCGCCGTTTTGAACCCGCCAACCTACTCAAAGCGCCCTACTACGCGATTCGCGTCACCGGTGCGCTGTTTCACACCCAGGGCGGTTTAGAAGTCAATTGCACGGCGCGGGTGCTCAATACCCAAGGCCAGACGCTGCCCAACCTATTCGCCGCAGGCGGTGCTGCCCGCGGTGTTTCGGGTTCCAACGATAGCGGCTATCTTTCCGGTAACGGTCTGCTGAGTGCCGTGGTACTGGGGGCAGTGGCCGGCAGAAGTGCAGCTGAGCTGTTACACCTAAAACTCAGCTCGGCAGTGCTGCCCTAGCAGCACTGTTCTAGTGGCCTGGTCTAGTGGACTGGTTCTAGTGGACTGGTTCTAGTGCATCAGTTCTAGTTCTTGGATCCAAGCATTGTTTCCGCCCACTGGCGCACTTCAGGATAGGCGCGCTGCTCAAAGAACGCGAAGCCGTTAAGGTTGCGGGCTTTGAGAGGGGTGAAAATCGGCATAGTTAAGCCGCACAGGAAGTGCGCCAGCCGCTGTGCATTGGGCGGCTGGCCGAACTGTTCGGTGTGGCGCTCAATCAACGGCGTAGCGTAGCGGGTGAAGTCGTTATCCGATAGCGCAGGCTGCGGCGTTGCATCAGGCAGCCGCACTAGGTGGCCGTAACACACCGAGCAGTGCCCGCAGCGGCCCTGTTCGGTGTCGGATGGCGCATCTCGCGGTGCGCCAAAAGTGTTATCGCCAAAGTGCTCAGCCAATCGCCGTGTTAGGCAACTCTCCGATTCAAACAGCGCCAGCATCGACTGCAGCCGCTCAATTTCGATACGTTCGCGATTGAGGCAGTCGTCATATAGCTGCCTTGTCAATGTTTCAATAGCAAACCCCGGCTGACACACCTCGTAAACGTCAGTCATCCGTTTGCCTTCCAGAGTCAGCCAACCTTTGTCCTGAAAGTACTCCAATGCGGTAATCACACGAGCACGGGAAGCATCAATCTGCTGGGCCTGTCCGGCATGATGCAAGCGCTCAAAATTCACCGTTCCCCAGGTACGGGCAATAGGAATATTATCGACCAGCAAACGCACAAAGGCCGCCCGCTCGCCTTCAAACCGGCTCACTAACTCAGTGGGTTCAATATGGTAGCGCAGCCGATATTCAGCGAGAAACGCAAAGCGCGGCGCGATAATGCCGTGCATCTCCAAACGCACCAGAAGCGTTTTAAGGGGCAGCATGCGAATATTGGTATCCCGGGAAAGCGTATTGAGTAGCACTTCCCACTGCTGATCTGACGCGTTGCCTGCCGCAGCAATCTCTTCCAACAGACGGTAGATACCCACGTATTCAGGGGTATCGCCGTAAACAAAATTTTCCAGCACCCGTAGGCCGTCACGCCCGGCCATGGTTAGGCAGGTGGAAGGCTTGCCATCGCGCCCCGCTCGGCCAATCTCCTGGCTGTAGTTCTCGATGGATTTGGGCAGATCATAGTGCACCACGTTGCGAATATCGCCCTTATCGATACCCATGCCAAAGGCAATGGTGGCGACAATGCAGGGCGACTCACCACCCATAAACTGGCGCTGAATCTCATCTCGGCGTTGGGAATCTAGCCCAGCGTGGTAGGCCTGAGCGGTAATGCCCTGAGCCACCAGCGCTTTTGCAACCTGCTCGGCGGTTTGCTGCAGGGTGACGTAGATAATCGTCGGCGCTTCGCTGCCCGGCTGCATCTGGGGCTTTAACCAGTCAATCAACTGCTGTTGGCGATCTTCCATCGCGGGTGCCACCAGCAGCTCAAGATTGGGGCGATAGAAGCCGGTGGTGATAACGTTCTCGGGCGCGATAGCAAACTTCTCGCCCATATCGGCAATCACCGTGGGCGTCGCGGTGGCGGTAAGCAGCAGCACTTGGGGAATAGAAAAGTCCCGCTGATAGTCCGGCAGTTTCAAGTAATCAGGACGGAAGTTATGCCCCCACTCGGAGAGGCAGTGGGCTTCATCGACCACCAGCAGCGATATTTGAACTTGGCGCAGAAAGTGGCGAAAACGCTCGTTCTTAAGCCGCTCCACCGAGATCATCAGGATTTTCAGCTCACCGCTTTTGGCGCGTTCCATCACATCACGCGTCGTTTCGCGGTCTTGGGTGGAATCAACGCTGGCGGCAGCCACACCGTGGCGGGTTAGAAACGCGAGCTGATCCTGCATTAACGCTAGCAGCGGTGAAACTACCAGGGTTAGATGCGGCAGATGCAGCGCAGGGAGCTGATAGCAAAGCGACTTGCCCGCGCCGGTGGCGAAAATCGCCGCCGTGGAGTGGCCTTTCAATACCCTGGACACCACCGCTTGCTGGCCGCCACGAAAGTCGTCAAACCCAAATACGTCTTTCAGCGTTTGCTGAGGTGATAGGGGGGTCATGAGCGCTCCTGGTTAACGAAATACTGATTTAAAACGCCTTCTCCAACGCAAAGCGCGGCTGGGTATGGCCCTCTTTAGTCACCGTTTCAATAAACATCTCAAGCGGGCGCACCCAAAGGCCGTAATCGCCATAGAGCGCGCGGTAGACCACCAGCGGCTCTTCGCTTTCGCTGTGCTGGGCGGTGCCAAGGATTTCGTAAAGGCTACCTTTATAATGGCGATAAATGCCGGGTACGGGCGCGGTCATTCGCTTTCCTTTTGAATAGCGGGCTGGTTAGCTTTTTTGGCGAGTCGCTCAAGCACCTTTGAGGCGGCAACAAAACCAAAGGTACCGGTCAGGAAGGTCGCAGCACCAAAGCCGGAGGCGCAGTCCAAGCGCGTGGCGTCACCGCTGCCGGGCTTTTGCAGGCACACTTCGCCATCGGCGCCGGGGTAGATCAGCTGCTCGTCGGAGTAGACGCACTCCACCGAGAATCGCCGCTTGGGGTTGCGGGAGAAGCCGTAGTCGCGGCGCAGCCGAGAGCGCACTTTGGAAAGCAGCGGATCGTGCTCGGTGCGGGTCAAGTCCGCCACTTGAATGCGCGTGGGGTCGGTTTGTCCACCGGCGGCACCGGTCACGGTAATAGGGATTTTGCGCCGTTTGCACCAGGCGATTAGCGCGGCCTTGGCGATCACGCTATCGATGGCATCCACCACGTGGTCGGCATCGTCGGGAATACGTTCGGCCAGATTGGTGGGCGTAACGAAGGCGGTGTCGGCCACAATCTCAATCTCGGGAGCAATCAAACGGCAGCGCTCAGCCAGTACCTCCACCTTGGGCTGACCAATAGTGCCATCCAGAGCGTGGAGCTGGCGATTAACGTTGGAAACGCAGACATCGTCTAAATCGATTAGCGTCAGCTTGCCAATCCCCGAGCGCGCCAGCGCCTCTACCGTCCAACTTCCTACCCCACCGACGCCCACCACCACCACGTGGGCATGGCGAAATGCTTTGGCAGCACGCTGACCATAAAGGCGGCGAATCCCACCAAAGCGAAAATCATAGTCACTTGAAACTGAGCCGGTCGAAACAGCGTCGCTAAAAGCTGAGTCAGTAGGGGCTAGGGGGTTGGTAGCTGAAATAGCTGAAGGCATGGCAGACTCACTCATAGCGCTTGCAGGGCTGAAGGCATTTTTTGCGGCGGTGTACGCACGCTATCCAACGGCAAATGTCCCGCCCAACCAAGGTGATTAAACAGCGCGGTCATGGTGTCATCCAAGGCGCAGCTTAATTGTACACGCTTGTCGAGCAGCGGGTGATCAAAGGCCAAATAGGTAGCCGCCAACAGCAAGCGCGGCGCGCTAAGCTGTTCGGCAAAGAAGCGGTTGTGGACACTTTTACCGTGCTTGGCATCGCCAATAATCGGGTAGCCCCGCCGCGCGAGATGGCGGCGAATCTGGTGGCGACGCCCGGTCAGCGGCCGCGCTTCTACCAACGAGTAACGCGCCACCGGGTAGCGGTCAACCTGCACCGGCAACTCCACGCTATCCAAGCGGCGAATATCGGTCATCGCAGGCATGGCAGGCATTTCGGCTTTGGGTCGCGTGCCATCCTCTTCCCGCAACGGATAATCCAAGCGCTCGCTTTCTGGCGCTTTACCGCGCACCACCGCCAAATAGCGCTTTTCTACCTGGCGCTCGCTAAACGCCTCGCTGAGCAGGCCCGCCACCGAAGAGGAGAGCGCAAACACCATCACACCAGAGGTAGGCCGATCTAAACGGTGAACAGGATAGACCCGCTTGCCAAGCTGATTGCGCAGCCGCTGAAGCAGAAATTCCGTTTCGCCACGCGCTAACGCCGAGCGATGCACCAACAGCCCTGACGGCTTATGCACTGCAACAAGATACTCATCCTGATAGAGGATGTTGAGTGGCATCATAACGCTCCCAGGTAAAAGCTAGCGACAAAAAATATCGATCACAATAACAACAGGTCGCTATTGTCGTGGCTGGGCAGTGAGATGTCATCAACTGGGTAAGGTGGCAGAGTTCCCCTTAGACAGCTACCTTGAATGAGCAACGCTATACACTATTTCCATAGATTCGGGAGAACATCACATGCGCTATTCAACGTCACTTACCGGTATTGCCGCCTCGCTGCTGCTTGTCAGTGCCGCAGCACAAGCCAATGAAACGCTTGATGTCGAAATGCATAAAGTCAGCGTTGAAGGGATTGAAGAGTCGATTGGCACCGTATCCCTTGAGCATACGGAGCACGGCTTATTGCTGACACCTTCGTTGACGGATTTTGAGCCCGGTGTTTATGGCTTTCACGTTCACCAGAACGCCAGCTGTGATCCTGCTGAAGATGACAATGGCGAGATGACCGCTGCCCAAGCCGCAGGCGGTCACTATGACCCCGAAGAAACCGATACCCACCAAGGTCCTTACGGCGAAGGTCATTTGGGTGACTTACCGGTGCTGACCGTCAATGAAGATGGTGAAGCCAACCTGCCCGTCTTGGCACCACGCCTCAGCATGGAAGATATGCCAGGCCGCAGTTTGATGATTCATGAGGGCGGCGATACCTACGATGATGAACCGCACCTTGGCGGTGGCGGTGCTCGCATGGCTTGCGGTGTTGTCGAGTCTTAACGCACGTTTTTACTTAGCTAAAATTCAAAACGGGCAGCCTCGCGGGCTGCCCGTTTTGCATAGGTATGAGCGTTTTATTGATATAGGTACGAGCGTTTTATTAAGTTAACGATGGCACCACCAACTAAAGTCTAGCTGTGCTACCAATCCCTTATCTGTACATTCACTGCGGCTTAAAAAGTACCTACTTGTGTGCCACAAGCACGCTTGTATGCTCATCGCCACTATCGGCTACTCTTCCTCACTGCTCTAGGTACCTTAGATGATTACCTTTATTGCATCGATCCTGCTGCTGATCGCGGGCTACTTTACCTATGGGAAGTTCGTTGAGCGCGTGTTCGTTACCGACCGAAAACGGCGCACGCCAGCGTTCACTATGCGTGACAACATCGATTATGTACCGATGAACACCACGCGCAACTCGCTTATTCAGTTACTCAACATTGCTGGTGTGGGCCCCATTTTTGGCCCTATTCTCGGCGCGCTATATGGCCCTGTGGCTTTTGTTTGGATCGTTATCGGCTGTATTTTTGCAGGTGCTGTACACGACTACCTGACCGGTATGATCTCGATTCGCAACCACGGCGCTCACTTGCCTCAGTTGGCGGGCAAGTTTTTGGGCCAGGCGATGAAGCATGTGGTCAACGGCTTTGCCATCTTGCTACTGCTGTTGGTGGGTACCGTATTTGTTACCTCACCAGCGGCGCTGCTGTCCAACATGACGTCTCTGTCGTTGACGCTGATTATCGTCGCCATCTTTATTTACTACCTGATCGCCACGCTACTACCGATTGATAAAGTGATCGGACGTATCTACCCCTACTTCGGTGCGCTGCTGCTGTTCAGCGCGGCAGGTATTGGTATTGGCATGATCGTGACAGGCGCGCCAATTCCTGAGCTATCGTTTGAGAACATGCACCCGGACAACGCCCCCATCTTCCCGCTGCTGTTTTTAACCATCTCCTGCGGCGCGCTTTCCGGCTTTCATGCCACCCAAACCCCGATTATTTCGCGCACCACGCAAAACGAAACCAATGGGCGCAAAATTTTCTACGGCATGATGATCACCGAAGGCATTATCGCCATGATCTGGGCGGCCGCCGCCATGAGCCTGTTCTATGGCGATCAAACGCTTTCCGATGTACTGGCTGCTGGTGGCCCTGCGGCGGTGGTAAGCGAAGTTTCCACCACCATGCTGGGTGCAGTAGGTGGCACGCTGGCAGTATTGGGCGTTATTGTGCTGCCGATCACCTCTGGCGATACCGCTTTCCGTAGTGCGCGGATGATAATTGCCGACTACATCAAGATCGATCAGAAGCCGATCGTTAAGCGCATCATGGTTGCTCTGCCGCTGTTTGTGGTCTCCTACGCCCTCACCCATATGGACTTCACGCTGTTGTGGCGCTACTTCTCCTGGGCGAATCAAACCACTGCCGTTATTGCGCTGTGGGTAGGTACCATGTATTTGGTGCTATCGCGCAAGCCGCACTGGATCACGTCGATCCCCGCTACCTTTATGACCATGGCAACGTTCACCTACTTAGCCTACGCACCGATTGGTTTTGGCCTGCCGATGCACTTAAGCTATGTGGTGGCTGCGCTGGGAACGCTAGTGTGTATCGCGCTGTTTATGAAGCGTGTTCGCCGCTTGAGCCGCACAACGTTCGCCGTTGATGAGCCAGCCGAACCGGTGCTAACAACAGGTAATAATACAGACGATCAGCTGGTCACTAGTTCTTAAAACAAATGCTAGTTGTTTATTACCAGTAAGTGACAGTAGCAATAAAAAAACGGGCAGCCAATGGGCTGCCCGTTTTGCTTTGCGTAATAAGCGTAGCTAAACGCTAGCTTAAACACGTCGCGGGAGAGCTTACTCTTCGCCAGCCATCTGCATTTGGCGCTGCAGGTAATTCTGAATACCCACTTGCTCGATCAATTTAAGCTCAGTTTCGATGTGGTCGATATGACCCTCTTCGTCAGCGAGCAAATCGCGCAGCATATCGCGAGTCACGTAATCTTTAACGCTTTCGCAGTAGGTGATGGCTTCGATATAGTCATTACGGCCATCGTGCTCGATTTTCAGATCGCTTTCGAGCATCTCTTTAACGTTTTCACCAATGTGAAGCTTGCCCAAATCTTGCAGATTGGGGATACCTTCCAAGAATAAAATGCGCTCGATGATCTTGTCAGCGTGCTGCATCTCTTCAATGGATTCATCGTATTCCCATTTGGCCAGCGCTTTTAAGCCCCAATCTTTGTACATTTTGGCATGTAAAAAGTACTGATTGATCGCAACCAATTCGTTGCCGAGCGCTTTATTGAGATGCTCAAGAACTTTTGTATCACCTTTCATAACGTCACCTTTTCTACTGTAATGCTGATGTTTAATCAAGTTTAGATAATACGATCAAGCAGTTACGTTTTAAGTGAAGTATAGACGTACATAGCTATACTCCCAGCTTTCCTGAGAGTATAGATAAGGTATTTAAAAGTTCAAGCAAATCATATATTTGCTAACGATAACCCTAACAATAGTGATTCGCGTCACACTGCGTAAGCGAGTCCCATGTCGGCTTCTTGACGCGCTTCAAACAACGCATCACGGGTAATAGATTTGGCATAGCACGCGCATTTACCACACTGCGTTGCGCAGCCGGTTGCCTCGCGTACTTCTCGCCAGCTGCGCGCTCCGTCGCTAACGTGCTGGCGAATCTGATGGTCGGTTACTCCCTTGCACACGCAAACGTACATGGCTGCACCTCATAGAAATCATGAGATGAATGTAAATGATTCGCATACATCTTATCAAGTGGAAATGGATACTTTTTGATATCCATTCGTCTTAATAAACATGAACAATGCGATAACGCCTTGGCATTGCATGTTTTTTTGCAAACGCCATTTAAAAAATTATTTACTCGGCAGTACTACCGTACGCGTTTTAGAGGCTATATCTGGCCAGCTACGCCGTTCAGAATCGAAAAGCACCCACCAATAGCCCAAGCCAAACGCCAGTAATGAAAGCCATGCTACCGCGCAGCGGATCAGGCCTTCCTTCACGCTAATCGAATAACCATCTACCGTTTGCACTCGCAGCCGCCATGCCTGCATCCCCAGCGTCATTCCGCCACGGGTCCAGGAGAAGATAAAAAACAGGCTGACAAAAAACAGCAGCATGACTCTTAGGCTCCAGATATCAAACGCCGTGGTGCCAATCTCCTCTGCCTGCTGACCGAGTACAAAGCGAAAAAAAGCCACATGCACGATGGTCACTGCAATCCAAATCGCGGTGACCAAAAATCCATCATACAGCATAGCGCCCAAGCGGCGGCCCAAGCCTGCTGGCCATACGCTATCCAACTGAGCAAAGCGTCGTATTCCCATAACTGTCTCTTAACTCTCTGTTAACTCTTGTCTGGCGGTTAGATGATAGCGTTTAGGTAAGCAAGGAGCGCTTGCTGGCTAGCCGTTCCGGCGTAGAAAGTAGATACCGACCCCTGCGCATAAAAGGGTGGGCACCAACACTGCCCAGACAGGCGAAAATCCGAAAATTGTCGAGGCGGGTGCCAGCAGATCTTGTACGTACTTAAAGCCCAGCCCCGTGATAACGCCATAAAACACCCGGGTACCCGCCGCTACCGTGCGCAGGGGGCCAAATACAAACGAAGCCGCAATTAACACTAGCGAGCCCATGGTCAAGGGCAGCAACACCTTCTGCCAGAAATAGAGCAGGGCCTGGTCATTCTGAAGACCCTGCTCTTCAAGAAATTTCGCGTAGTACCACAGTTCGCTGGGTGCCTGGCTCTCAATATCGCGCAGTAGCCGTTCAAGCTGCGTCGGTGTAAACGAGGTATCCCAACCTAAACTCTCTAGCTGCTCAGAGTTGGTGTGATCGTCGAAAATCCGCGTGGTGGTGACATTTTCCAATTGCCACGAATCGCCCTCCCAAAGTGCGCGCTGGGCATAGGTCGCTTCGACTAAACGCCGATCATCAAAACGATAGCGGGTTAAATCAAGCACCGTGTTATCAGCACGAATCGCCCCAAAGCGGTAAACGCTATCCCCTTCAAACTGCCAACCGCTGCGGCTAGTGAGCATCGCCCCTTCGCCCTGAATTTTTTCCAAACGCCATGCCTCGGCATACTGCTCAGTACGCGGGGTTACGTATTCGGCGACCAACAACACCGTCACTACTACCACCAGCACAGGCTTCATTACGCCCCATACGATGCGCGCCAGCGAGCGCCCTGAGGCGCGCATAACGGTGAGTTCGTTACTGGAAGCCATACTTCCTAAGCCAATCAGCGCCCCGATGAGCACTGCTACTGGCGCGTACTGATAAAAGCGCCAAGGGGTGCGCATGATGAGATACAGCAGCGCATCAAGGGCGGTGTAACCCGCCTGTACATCACCTAAGTCATCGATATAGGCAATGGTGATATCCAGGCCCAGCAGCACCACCTGAACAACAATGATGGCGGCCAATACATTGCGGGCGATATAACGATCGAGACGGTCAGCGACGTTTAACAATCTCAGCATTAGCGCATCCCCTTACGTTGCGAGCGCCATAGCAATAATAGGCCCAACCCTAAAAACAGTGCGTGTACCGGCCACACACCCAGAGTAGAGGGCCAATTACCACTGCCTATGGCATCTACAGCAGCCAGCAACAAACTGAGATACGCCACATATAAAAACACCGCCGGAAGTAGCTTACCGAAGCGACCTTGCCGCGGATTAACACGAGAAAGCGGCTGGGCCATCAACGCCAATACAAATACCATTAATGGTAAGCCTACACGCCACTGCCACTGCGCCTGGGCGCGGGGGTTTGGGTCGTTCCATAGCATTGCCGTGGTCGCATACTCCAGTGAATCTAGCTCTTGCCGGTCACGGTTTAAGCCTAGACGCAGCGTATAGCGTTCAAACGTGAGCCGCTCGGCACTTCTAAGCCCGGGCGTTACGCCATAGCGTTCGCCATTATCCAGCACTAGGAAACGGCTGCCGGTATCCAGGCGTGTCTCCTGGTAACCCGACGCTGCGCGAGTAACGTAGTCATGGGTTGATTCATCGCCCGGCTGATTCTGTTCGTGTACCAGCACATCCTGCATTTCAGTGCCATCGCTGGAAAAACTGCCGATATAAGCCGTTCTTCCGCCGCCAAACTCCTGAAAGCGCCCTGGAGCCAGTACCGAGACATCTAGGCGGCTGCGCTGCTCCTCTATGGCGGTTTCGGTTTGCAGCGCTCCGTAAGGCGTTAACCAAAGACTACATAACCCCACCAGCACGGCGACGACGCTTGCAGGCAGTAACGTTACCTTCAGCAGTCGCGTGGGACTCATCCCACAGGCGAACATCACGGTGATTTCGCTATTCATATAAAGCTGCCCATAGGCCAGCATGATGCCTAGGAAAAACGACAGCGGCAGGATCAATTCCATAAAGCCCGGCAGGTGAAACATCATCAAACTGCCTACAATGGTGATAGGGATATCACCTTCCGCAGCATCCGAAAAATAGCGGATAAAGCGACTGCCCATGATCACCAGCAGCAGAATACCGGCGACCGCCGACATGGTGAGTAACACTTCGCGAGTTAAATATCGAAATAAAATCAACGCGCTCTCCGGCTAATCGTGCAGGATGCCATGCAATGAGCGCATGGCTTGGGTACACTAATCAAATGCTTATCAAACCCTAAATAACGAGGCATTATCCCGAATCCCTCAATACTTGTCTTGTTGGAGACGTCATGGAATTTTCCGTTCAGACTGCTAACCCAGCCAAAGCCGAAACGGCCTGTGTCGTGGTTCCGGTTTTTAAAGATAGCGGCTTACTGCCCACCGTCGCCAAACTGGACGATGCCAGCGAAGGTTTAATTGGACAGTTATTGGAGCGCGGCGACTTCGATGCGGCGCTAGGCAATATACAAATGGTGCCCTTTGCGCCTGGCCTGGGTGCCGAACGGATCTTACTGGTTGGCTTGGGCGAACGCGAAAAATGCCAGGAAGCCGCCTTTATCAAATCCCTGGATGCCGCCATGGCGGCGCTTGCGAAGCTGCCGATTGACGAAGCCAGTATCGCACTTAACGATGTACCGCTGACGGACCGTGACCCCGCCTGGAAAGCGCGCAAGGTAATGGAAGCAGCCGAGCGGGCCATTTACCGCTTCGATCAATTCAAATCGACACCAGCTCCTGCTCCTACCCTTGCCAAGCTTACGCTAATGGCTAGCGACACTGAGAATGTGCCGCTTATCAAACAGGGGGCGCTGGTCGGCAACGCGATTGGCCAGGGTATAAACCTGACCCGCACCTTGGGCAACCTGCCCGGCAACGTTTGCACACCTCGCTATTTAGCCGAACAGGCAGTGCAGCTTGGGAACGAGTCAAAAGGTGCTCTCAACGTCGAAATTCTCGATGAAGAAGCACTGGAAGCCTTAGGTGCAGGTTCGCTGTTATCCGTTGGTCGCGGCAGCAAAGAGCCTTCACGACTGATCGTGATGAAGTATCAGGGCGCCGAGAACACTGAAGAAGCTCCTCATGTATTAATCGGCAAAGGCATCACCTTTGATACCGGCGGTATTTCGCTTAAGCCCGGCGAAGGCATGGACGAAATGAAGTTCGACATGTGCGGTGCCGCCAGCGTATTCGGCACCGTCAAGGCCGTGCTGGAGATCAAACCCAAGCTGAACTTGGTGTTTATCGTCGCTGCCGCTGAAAACATGCCCGATGGCCACGCCACCAAGCCCGGCGACATCATCAAAACGCTTAAAGGCCTGACCGTCGAAGTACTCAATACCGACGCGGAAGGCAGGCTGGTGCTATGTGATGCGCTGACCTACGCGGAGCGTTTTACCCCCGCAAGCGTTGTGGATATTGCCACGCTGACCGGCGCGGTGATTGTTGGCCTGGGCCATCACGCCACCGGCCTGCTCTCCAACGACGATGACTTGGCGCTGGATCTTCTGGATGCGGGCGAGGCCGCTTGGGATCGCGCTTGGCACCTACCACTTTGGGACGAATACCAAGAGCAGTTGGAATCCAATTTTGCCGACTTGGCTAACATTGGCGGTCGCCCTGCAGGCACCATTACCGCTGCATGCTTTTTGTCTCGCTTTGCCGACCACTTCCCCTGGGCGCATCTGGATATCGCCGGTACCGCTTGGCACTCAGGCAAGCAAAAAGGCGCGACCGGTCGCCCAGTGGGGCTGCTCACTCAGTACTTACTAGACCGTGAAGCAGACGTACAAATAGAAAATAGCGATAGCTAGACCGTTCAGCGGTTGCCTTTCAGCGCGGCAACCGTTAAACCTGAACATATCAAAGGCGATGAGCGTTAGCTCGGTGCGCCTTTATGGTTACCCATATCTAACCTCTCTCTAATGCAGGGAAGGTTCTAGCGGAGAATAACAGCCGTGCCCAATGCTAGTTTTGAAGTGCTGCCATCCAATCAGCCGATGGCCGACGAAATCCGTGAAAACATCCTTAAAAACCCCGGTTTTGGACGTTACTTTACCGACCACATGGCACACATTCGCTGGACCAGCGATGCTGAATGGCACGGCCATCAGGTGCGTCCCTATGGCCCATTAACGCTGGACCCTGCCGCTTCTGTGTTGCATTACGGCCAGGAAATTTTTGAAGGCATCAAAGCTTACCGCCATGCTGATGGCTCTATCTGGACGTTCCGCCCGGAGAAAAACGCCGAGCGTTTCCGCCGTAGTGCACGCCGCCTGGCACTCCCGGAGCTTTCCGATGAAGATTTTATCGGCTCACTGAAGGCCCTGCTGGCCCAAGACCATCAATGGGCACCAACACCAGCAAGCGCTTCCGACGAGTGCAGCCTCTACTTACGTCCCTTTATGATCGCATCTGAAGCTTTCTTGGGCGTACGTCCGTCCCAAGAAGTCGATTACTACGTGATCGCCTCACCCGCGGCGGCGTACTTTAAAGGCGGCATTGCCCCGGTATCGATCTGGCTCTCGTCTAACTACAAGCGTGCGGCCCCCGGCGGCACCGGCTTTGCCAAGTGTGGCGGTAACTACGCCGCTTCATTAGCCGCGCAGAAAGAGGCTGAAGCCCATCAGTGCGGCCAGGTAGCGTTTCTGGATGCAGCTGAAAACAAGTGGGTGGAAGAGCTGGGCGGTATGAACCTGTTCTTCGTTTTCAAAGATGGCCGCTTGGTCACCCCGCGCCTGACCGACACTATTCTGGAAGGCGTGACGCGCAACTCAGTATTGTCGCTGGCCAAAGATGAAGGTCTAACGCCGGAAGAGCGTCCGATCAGCATTGACGAGTGGCGCGAAGGTGCCGCCTCCGGCGAGATCACCGAGGTTTTTGCCTGCGGTACGGCAGCAGTAATTACTCCAGTGGGCGAACTGGTCACCAAGAATGAGCGCATTCGCCTGCAATCCGATGGCAATAATGAAGTCGCCATGCGCATTCGCACCAAACTGCTCGACCTGCAGTATGGCCGCAGTGAAGATAAGTACGGCTGGCTCACTCAGCTAGTTTAACGCCTGAGCTTACTCCTCGCCGCCGCACTTGTTGCGGCGGTGTTGTTTCTGGAACCGACTTACCTGGAACCGCTATGGCGCGCATTGATTTCTACATTTTGCCCGACACCACGTTAGAAGCGCGTTTGCAGTTCGCCTGCAAACTTGCCGAAACCATCTGGCGTAAAGGTTACCGCCTGCACCTGCACTGCGAGGACAAAGCCCTCGCAGTGCAGGTCGACGACGCGCTGTGGAATTTTCGCCCGGACGCCTACCTGCCCCACGCCTTGGAAGATAGCGAGATGGCCGCAAGCGTACCTATCACGCTAGGCTGGCAGCAGCTGCCGGTGCCCACAGAAGAGACCGCGCTGCTTAATCTGCACCCCGATATTCCCGACGGTGTAGAAAACTACGCGCGGATCGCCGAAATCATCAATCAGCATCAACAAGTGCTGGTCGCCAAGCGTGCCTGCTGGCAGCGCTATAAAGAAATGGGCCATGAGGTCGTGCCACATAAGCTGGGGTAGGAAGTATTGTTTAGTAAGATTTGGTTTTAAAGCGCATCCATAACAACAATCTATCACTGAGGGCTTCTATGCTTACCTCGCTACTGACGCGCTACCCTCTGGCCGTTATTGTTATCGCGCAACTGTTTGGCACCTCGTTATGGTTTAGCGTCAATGGCGTTGGTCTAGCTCTACAGGAGGCGGTGGGCCTGAGTGAAAGTGACTTAGGCTTATTAACGATCGCCGTTCAGGCTGGTTTTATTACCGGCACGCTGCTGATTGCCACCACCGGCCTTGCCGACCGCATTCGCGCCAGCCAGCTGTTTGCGGTGTCTGCTGTGCTCGGCGCGCTGATCAACGCCGCTTTTATTGGCGTGGCCGAAAGCGTAACGCTTGCTGCGGTTGCGCGCTTTGCGACCGGGCTTTGCCTTGCTGGTATCTACCCGCTGGGCATGAAGCTGGTGGTGAGCTGGACGCCCAGCCACGCCGGTGCCGCGCTAGGCTGGCTGGTGGGCATGCTGACACTCGGCATTGCTTCCCCGCACCTGCTGCGTGGTTTAACGCTGAACTTACCCTGGCAGTGGCCGTTGTTACTTGCCTCACTGCTAGCGCTGGTTGCCGCGCTGATGATTTTCAAACTGGGCGTTGGCCCTCACCTGCCAGCCACCGCCAAAAGCGGGCGCCCCTGGGCAGGCTTAGCCGCGTTCAGGCAGCCCCGCTTTCGCGCCGCCGCGTTGGGTTACTTCGGACACTGCTGGGAGCTGTATGCACTTTGGGCACTGGTGCCGTTTCTGGTCGCCCGCGAACTGGAGCGGTTGGGCGTCTCAACTGCCGCCCAACCATGGCTAAGCTTTGTGGTTATCGCACTGGGGTTACCGGGCTGCGTACTAGCGGGTAAATGGAGCCGCCACATTGGCAGCGACCGAGTGGCCTGTATGGCGCTGGCAATCTCAGGAGCCCTCTGTTTGGTTTACCCATTATTAGCCAGTGCTTCGCCCTGGCTGTTGCTGGCACTACTAGGCGTATGGGGCGTTAGTGTGATTGCTGATTCTGCGCAGTTTTCAGCCCTGGCCAGCGCTACCGCCCCGCCCGAACGCTTAGGCGCGGCACTGGCGATGATGAATGCGATCGGTTTTGGACTGACAATTCCTTCCATCGCGCTGGTGACTGCGCTGTGGTCTAGCCAATCACTAGCGGTGATTTGGTGGTTGCTGCCTGGGCCTATCCTGGGCCTGCTTGCCATGCGCGGCTTTTCATCACATAAAATAAATGCTCACAATCCAGCGTGAGTAGCACCTGACGACCCCAACCCTCTCGCGTTATACTTGTACACATTTTTTACCAGCTGTGAGCCGACTCTCCATGGAAAAGACCTACCAACCCGAACAGATCGAAACCCGCTGGTACGAGCGCTGGGAAGCGGACAACCGCTTCGCCCCCACCGGCCACGGTGAGCCCTTTTCGATCATGATTCCGCCCCCCAATGTGACCGGCAGCCTGCACATGGGCCACGCGTTCCAGGACACCATTATGGATACCCTGACGCGCTGGAAGCGGATGCAGGGTAACAACACCCTGTGGCAGGTAGGCACCGACCATGCAGGTATCGCCACGCAAATGCTGGTGGAGCGCAAGCTGGCCGCGGAAGAGGGCAAAACCCGCCACGACCTCGGCCGCGATGCATTTATCGATAAGGTATGGGAGTGGAAGCAGGAGTCCGGCGGCCACATTACCCGCCAGTTGCGCCGTATGGGCGCCAGTGTTGACTGGTCTCGCGAACGCTTCACCATGGATGACGGCTTCTACAAAGCCGTACAAGAAGTGTTTGTGCGCCTGCATGAAGAGAAGCTGATTTACCGTGGCAAGCGTTTGGTTAACTGGGACCCCACGCTGCACACCGCCATTTCTGACCTGGAAGTGGAAAATAAAGAGCAGCAAGGCAGCTTCTGGCACTTCCGCTACCCGCTGGCCGACGGTGTAAAAACCGATGACGGCAAGGATTACCTGGTGGTCGCCACCACCCGCCCGGAAACCCTGCTGGGTGATACCGGTGTGGCGGTCAATCCAGACGATGCGCGCTACGCCTCCCTGGTCGGCAAGTTTATCGAACTACCGCTGGTAGGACGTCGTATCCCGGTGGTTGCCGACGAACACGCCGATATGGAGAAAGGCTCCGGCTGCGTAAAAATCACTCCGGCACACGACTTTAACGACTATGAGGTCGGCAAGCGTCAAAACCATCTGCTGATCAATGTCTTCTCCAAAGACGCGGCGATTCTTGAACAGGCCGAGATCTTCGATCTTAAAGGCCAGCCCCAGCCGGACGAAGACGCTACCCTGCCCGCCAAGTACGCAGGGCTTGATCGCTTTGAAGCGCGCAAGCAGATTGTGGCTGACATGGATGCCCTGGGCCTGCTGGAGCAAGTCGAAGCCGTTAACAACACCCTGCCTTTTGGTGACCGTTCCGGCGATGTCATCGAGCCGTTGCTCACTGACCAGTGGTTTGTGGCCGTGGAGTCTCTCGCCAAACCTGCTATTGAGGCGGTTGAAAACGGCGATATCCAATTCGTGCCCAAGAACTACGAAAACATGTACTTTGCCTGGATGCGCGACCTGCAGGACTGGTGTATCTCCCGCCAACTGTGGTGGGGCCACCGCATTCCGGCCTGGTACGATGCGGAAGGCAACGTCTACGTTGGTCGCACCGAAGCCGAAGCTCGCGAAAAGCATGAGTTGGGCGATGATATTGAGCTCACCCAAGACGAAGATGTACTCGACACCTGGTTTAGCTCGGGCCTATGGACCTTCGGCACCCTCGGCTGGCCGGAAGAAACACCTGAGCTTGAGACCTTCCATCCTTCCAGCGTGCTGGTCACCGGCTTTGATATCATCTTCTTCTGGGTTGCCCGGATGATTATGATGACCCTGAAGTTCACCAAGCAGGTGCCGTTTAAGACGGTCTACGTACACGGTTTGGTGCGCGATGGACAGGGCCAGAAAATGTCCAAATCCAAGGGCAACGTGTTGGACCCCATTGACCTGATTGATGGCATTACGCTCGATGAACTGCTCAACAAGCGCACCGGCAATATGATGCAGCCAAAGCAGGCCAAGGCGATTGCCAAAGCAACCAAGGATGAATTTAAAGACGGTATTGAAGCCCACGGCACCGATGCATTGCGCTTTACGTTCCTCTCTCAAGCCACCACCGGGCGTGATATCAAGTTTGATATGAACCGTCTGGATGGCTACCGCAACTTCTGCAACAAACTATGGAACGCCTCACGCTATGTGCTGATGAACGCCGAAGGCGAAGACTGCGGCACCAGCGGTGAAGAGGTCGAGCTTTCCCTGGCCGACCGCTGGATTATCTCGCAGCTACAGAAAACCGAAGCTCAAGTCACTAAGGCGCTGGACGAATACCGTTTCGACCACGCTTCCCAAGCGCTATACGAGTTCATTTGGAACGAGTACTGCGACTGGTACCTGGAACTTTCCAAGCCTGTTTTGTGGGACGAAAATGCCACGGCAGAAGCCAAGCGCGGCACTCGCCGCACGCTGGTACGCGTACTTGAAGCCATTCTTCGTCTAGCCCATCCGATGATGCCCTATATCACCGAAGAGATTTGGCAGCGCGTGTCACCGCTGGCAGGTATGTATATGGGAGACGATGCATCAATCATGCTGCAGGCTTGGCCGGAAGCCGACGAAAGCAAAATTGACGACCAGGCCAGCCTGGATATCGAGTGGCTGAAAGGCGTGATTATTGCCGTGCGTAATATTCGCGCAGAGATGAATATCTCTCCCGGCAAACCACTTGAGGTGCTGCTTACCAAAGGCAAGCCGGAAGACGCCGAGCGCTTGGCGAGCAACCGCCACTTCCTTTCCAAACTGGCCAAGCTGGAGAGCGTTGCCTGGCTTGAAAACCCAGAAGACGCCCCGCTATCAGCCACGCAGTTAGTGGGTGATATGGAAGTACTGGTGCCGATGGCAGACCTAATCGACAAAGACGCCGAAATCGCTCGCCTCAATAAAGAGATCGAGAAGCAGGACAAGCTCATCGGCGGCATTGAGAAGAAACTCGGCAACGACGGTTTTATCGCCAAAGCGCCGGTCGCCGTCGTTGAAAAAGAGCGAGGCAAGCTAGCTGAGTTCCACTCCACAAAGCAGTTGCTGGAAGAGCAAAAGGCGAAGATTGAGGCGTTGTAATAACACTTTCATAGCAGGTAGATAAATAATGGCGGCACTCACCGGTGCCGCCTCTTAACGAATGTTATAAATTATTAATAATTAAGCAATTACTTGCTAGAAAGCATGCCTTCTACTGGAATCTCGAGCCTCCTTTACTATGTTGTTAATGATGACGGTTAACGTTGCATTAAACCGTCATTTTAACCACTTGGCATATTAAGGAGGATAGCCATGCGTTTTATTCCAACTCGGGTACATGGGGTGGTCGATTATTTAATGGGCCTACTACTTATCGCCGCTCCCTTTCTGCTCGGCTTCGCCACGGGTGGTGCTGCCCAGTGGGTGCCAATTATCTTGGGTGTAATCATGCTGGCTTCAGCTATCATGACTAATTATGAGCTTGGGCTTATGCACCTTATCCCCATGCCACTCCATCTCACCTTGGATCTGCTAAGCGGTGTACTGTTGCTCGTTTCGCCTTGGTTGTTCGGCTTCGCGGATACGGTATATTTGCCTCATGTGATTCTCGGCATCCTCGAGATCGGTGCCAGCCTCACCACGGAAAAACAACCGCGAAACGTAGCTACTTCACCCAACCGTGGCTGACTATCACTGGTTTTCGATTCCAGAAATGGCTCTAGCCACCACGGAATATCCCTTTGATTAACGCCCTTTAACTTACGCGCCCACTGCATAATGAAGTGGGCGCTTTTCGTTAAGCGAAGCCCTTGCTGCCCGGTGGGTACTTGCCCCGGAAGACCCATGGCAGGCGATGGTGAATGAAGTGCGCCGACAGGCTAGCTGGTTAGGCGATGCTCAGCTTGCAAATAAGGTCACTCAGCGTATTAAGCAGGAGCTGGATCTGCTGCCACCCCGCTTAAGTGGTGCCACCCCCACGCTGATTAGCTTTGACACTCACCCTGGCAACTTTTTAATTCGCGATGATGGTCGTGCCATCTTGGTGGATTTAGAGAAGTGCCGCTATGGCCTGCCAGGTATCGATCTCGCCCACACCTCGCTCTACACCTCGACTACCTGGGATCTCAATAGCCAAGCCGTATTATCGCTAAATGAGGTGAATAACTTTTACCGCCGCTGGCAGTCGGCAATGGGTGATACGCCCGACACCGACACGTTGGTCGCCTGCCGCCGCGCGACCTGGCTCTGGTCGCTGACCTGGTGTGCTAAATGGCGCGCCCAGCACTTAAACGCTAAAGATGCCCAACAGCGCGGTGAAGATTGGTCGGCAGAGCTCACCGACCCCGCGGTGATTGATCACGTTCACGACCGGGTTGAGCACTATCTATCGCTACCGATTATTGATCACGTTCACAGTGAGCTGCAGTGCTTACAAGCCTCCCTATAATATTTATCTCTTTTAATGATGAGGTACGCGATGACGATTCACCGTAACCCCCTGCGTGGAACGCTCACCACGTCAATCACCACCACACTGCTCGCCTTTGCCTTCCCTGTAATGGCCACCCCTGAGCCTAGCGATTGGCAAAGCGTCGTGGCACAAGCCGAAGGCCAAACCGTTTACTGGAACGCTTGGGGCGGCGATGCACGCACCAACCGTTATATAGATTGGGTTGTCCAGCAAATGCAGGCCCAGTACAGCGTCAATGTGGAGCACGTGAAGCTTGATGATACTGGCAGCGCGGTGGCGCGAGTGCTGGGTGAAAAGCAAGCGGGCAATGATAATGGCGGCAGTATTGATCTAATTTGGATCAACGGCGAAAACTTCGCGGCAATGCGCGAAAGCGACCTGCTGTTTGGCCCCTTCGCTGAATCACTGCCCAACTTTGCGCTCACCAATGCCGCCGGGAACCCTGAAGTAGTCACCGACTTTACCCTTCCCACGGAAGGTTATGAATCCCCCTGGGGGAAGGCACAGATCACCTTCTATTACGACAGCGCACAAACTGAAACGCCCCCACAGGATATGCAGGCACTGCTTGATTGGGCCGAAGCCAACCCCGGTCAGTTTAGCTATCCGCGCATCCCTGACTTCACCGGCAGTACCTTCTTAAAGCAGGCGTTGATTGAGCTTACCGAGCAGGATGAGGCGCTTTATCAACCCATAGCAGAGAGTGATTTTGAGAGCGTGACAGCACCGTTGTGGGCTTATTTGGATGAACTGCACCCGCACCTGTGGCGCAGCGGGCGCAGCTTCCCTGACTCTGGCCCCAACCTACGCATGTTGATGAGCGATGGCGAGCTGAGTCTGGCTTTTTCGTTCTACCCCACCGATGCCGCCGTGGCAGTGATGGAGTATGAGCTCCCCGATAGCGTGCGCAGCTATGTACTGGAGGGCGGTACCCTGGGCAACGTCCACTTTGTAGCGATTCCCTACAACTCGCCAAACAAAGCGGGCGCCATGGTACTGGCTAATTTTCTACTCTCCCCCGAGGCTCAGGCGCAAAAGCAGTCGCTAACGATGTGGGGCGACCGCAGCGTTCTCGATATTGGCCACTTGGATGCCGACGCCCAAGCACTGTTTGAGCAAGGCGATCGTCATCCGTCTGAACTACCTGCGGATGCGCTCGCCAATACGCTTCCCGAGCCGCATCCAAGCTGGATGACCGCGCTGCAAGAGGCGTGGCTTGAGCGTTACGGCGTTAATTAATCGATGCTGACATTAGCCCCGGCTCTGGTCATTACCCTGCTAGTGCTGCCCGTTGGGGCAGGGTTAGTGATGGTACTGCTACCAGCGTTTGGCTACCTACCCGCGCTAGGCGGTCACAGCGTTAGTTTCGCGCCTTGGCAAATGCTTTTTGCCCAGCCGGGGCTGGGTCGCTCAGTGGCGGTTAGTTTTGCGAGTGGGTTGGTCAGCACCGCTATTGCTTTCGCCATCGTGGTGCTGTTCTTGGCCGCCAGTCGGGGCACATGGCTAGACCGGGGTATTCGGCGGCTAGTATCACCACTGCTCGCTATACCTCATGCCGCCATGGCGTTTGGGTTTGCCTTTTTGATCGCTCCTTCGGGCTTGGTGGCGCGGCTGATATCGCCTTCTTTAACGGGCTGGGAGCGGCCACCGGATGCGCTAATTATCAACGACTCCTGGGGGCTGTCGCTGATGGCGGGGTTAGTGCTGAAAGAAGTACCCTTTCTACTGCTGATGAGCCTTGCCGCCCTGCCTCAGTTACAGGTCGATAAACGGCTAATGCTGGCGCGCTCACTAGGCTATGCGCCTACGATCGCCTGGTTAAAAACCGTGCTGCCTTCGCTTTACCCGCTCATTCGCCTACCGATCTATGCGGTGATCGCTTACGCTACCTCGGTAGTGGATATGGCGTTGATTCTTGGCCCCCGGCTTCCGCCAACGCTCAGCGTCTCAATTCTTAGCTGGTTCAACGACCCGGATATCACCCGCCGCTTTATGGCCTCAGCGGCGGCGGTACTGCAACTTGGCGTTACACTGGTGGCACTGCTCTGCTGGTGGCTGCTGGAACAGCTTACCCGCCTGCTGACAAGGAACTGGCTGATTAACGGCAGTCGTCAACGGGGTGAAATCGCGCTGCGGCTAATTGGCCGCTCAGCATTGCTGCTTTCCAGCGTCACGGCGGTGACAGCGTTGGTCGGTTTGGGGCTATTTTCACTGGCCGGTTTTTGGCGCTTTCCCGAACTGCTGCCTCAGATGCTGACGCTTGATCACTGGCAGCGCAGCGGCCCGATGTTAGTCAGGCCACTACTCAATACTGCGCTGATTGGGCTTATTTCGACAACGCTGGCCACGGCTCTGGTGCTCGCCACTCTGGAAAACGAGTATCGTCTGCATCTGACGCCTAAACGCACCCTTTGGCTACTCTATTTACCGCTGCTGGTGCCGCAAATTGCCTTTCTTTTTGGGCTGATTGTCGCAGCAGAAAGCTTAGGCATCCGTCCTCAGCTAAGCTTAGTGATCGCGGGTCATCTGCTGTTTGTGTTGCCTTACGTCTACCTCTCTTTGGCCGAGGCGTATCGCCGCCTGGATCCAAAATGGTTGCATGTGGCGCGTTCCCTGGGGGTTTCTCGCAATGCAGCCTTTTGGCGGGTTCGCTTGCCGCTGCTGCTCGCGCCGCTGTTAACCGCTTTTGCCGTAGGGTTGGCAATCAGCATAGGCCAGTATTTGCCCACCCAGTTGCTGGGTGCTGGGCGGGTTACGACGGTCACGACAGAGGCCGTTGCGCTTGCCTCAGGCAGCAACCGGCGTTTAATCGGGGTATGGGCATTAGTGCAAGCAGGGTTGCCGCTGATTGGCTTTATGCTTGCCTTGACGTTGCCCCGTTTAATGGGCTCCCAACGCCGTGAACTCGCCTCTTAAGGAGATAATATGAGTGCTTGCTCTACCGAGCGGCTGCGCCTGGAACAGATACGAATCGCCCAGACAGGCCACGAGCTGTTAGCGGTAGATAGCACGATTCACCCAGGCGAGGTGCTGACGGTGATGGGCCCTTCCGGCTCGGGAAAATCGACGTTACTGGCGTATATTGCGGGCTTTCTTGACCCTGTTTTTAGCGCCAGCGGTGGCGTGTGGTTGGGTGAGCGCGATCTTCTTAACCTGCCTGCCGAGGAACGTGGCATTGGCCTTCTCTTTCAAGATCCATTGCTGTTCCCCCACCTAAGCGTGGGTGGCAATTTACGCTTCGGGTTACCCCGCCGCATTAGAGATAAACGCCAGCAGGTGACCAACGCCCTAGAACAGGTAGGGCTGGCGGGCTTTGAAGAGCGTGACCCGGCCACCCTTTCCGGTGGCCAAAAAGCGCGGGTGGCGCTCATGCGCCTACTGCTTTCCAAACCCCGCGCGGTGTTGTTGGACGAGCCGTTTTCAAAGCTGGATACGGCGCTGCGCCAAGAAACACGTGCGCTGGTGTTTAGCCAACTGCGGGAAGCAGGCTTGCCTGCGCTGCTGGTCACCCACGACCACGCGGATGCAGACGCAGCAGGAGGGCAGGTTATTGAGCTGGGTTGAAGTGAACTCAGCTGAACAGCTACCCCGCCTCAGCATCGTTATTCCGATGTTTAACGAGGCTGCGACTATGGAAGTGGCGCTAACACCGCTACAGCCGTTGCGCTGTGCAAAAATCATTGAAGTCATTGTGGTGGATGGCGAAAGCTCTGATAACAGCGCTCTGATCGCCCAACCATTGGCGGATTTAGTGCTCAGCAGCCCCGCTAGTCGATCGCTGCAAATGAATTTAGGCGCGCAATATGCCTGCGCACCTGCGCTACTTTTCCTGCACGCGGATACCCGCCTGCCCGAAGGCGGTGTTGAGCAGATAACCCAAGCACTTAACACCTACACCTGGGGCCGCTTTGATATTAAGCTTGCCGGTCGCAGCCGCTGGCTGCCCATGGTGAGTTGGATGATGAATCAGCGCTCGCGCCTCACCCATATCGCCACGGGTGATCAGGGAATGTTTATGCGCACCAGCACCTTCCAGGAAGTTGGTGGCTTTCCCAAGCAGCCTCTTATGGAAGATATTGAGCTATCGAAACGCCTTAAAAAGCGCTCTCCTCCCGCCTGCCTGCGGGCCAAAGTGATAAGCTCGGGAAGGCGCTGGGACGAGTTCGGCGCATGGAAAACGATCCGCCTGATGTGGCGACTGCGCTATCGCTACTGGCGCGGCGTTAGCGCAACCCAACTCGTAAAGGAGTATCGCGATGCCCGCTGAAACGCTTATCAGGAACGAGGAGCTGCCGCACTTGCACCTGCTTGCCAAAGCGCCGCTGGCAGGACAGGCTAAAACGCGCTTAGCGCCCTTGCTAGGCTTGGAAGGCGCTGCCAACGCCCACGCGGAGCTCGTACGCCACTGCGTTGCCAACGCCTGCACAGCGATGCCTGCGGAAAAAGTGACGCTGTGGACTGCGCTTGATCATGCACACCCACTGTTTATCGAGCTTCGTGAACAGTTTGGGGTGATGTTAAGCGCCCAACCAGGAGGCGATTTAGGCGCACGGGTTCGCTATGCCCTTAACAGTACGCCAGGGCCTTCGATGCTGATGGGCAGCGATTGCCCGAGTATCACCAGCGCGCTGATTATCACCTGCGCACAACAACTGGCCGCCCATGACGTGGTTATCCTGCCCGCAGAAGATGGCGGCTACGGCTTTGTTGGCACACGACAAGACTACCCCACTCTATTTGAAGATATTCCTTGGGGTACCAAAAGCGTGCTGACAACCACTCAACTGCGTATCAAGGCATTGGGTCTTCACGCCGCCTACCCCGCGACCATCTGGGACGTGGATCGCCCCGAAGACTGGCAGCGCTGGAGCCTACTGTGACCCGACAACGTTTGGTTATTGCCGCGCTACTGATCATAGCCATAGGGGTGTTTTTTGTTAGCGGTGCCCATCAGTGGTTCACCCTGGAAACCCTTAAGGCGTACCAAAGCGACTTCCAGACAGCATTTAATCAAAACCCTTGGCGGGTGGCGGGCATCTTTTTTGCCGTTTATGTGGTGATGACGGCGCTTTCGCTTCCCGGTGCGACCCTGCTGACCCTGCTTGGTGGTACCTTGTTTGGCTTAGGGTGGGGGCTGCTAATTATCTCCTTCGCCAGTACGCTAGGTGCCACGCTGGCCTTTGTACTTTCACGCTTTCTATTTCGCCAACCCATTGAGAAGCGCTTTCCGAGCCAGTTGGAAGCAGTTAATCGCGGCGTAGAGCGCGAAGGGGCTTTTTATCTGTTTATGTTGCGTTTAGTGCCGGTATTTCCATTTTTTTTGATCAATTTGGTGATGGGGCTAACGCGAATTAAAACAGTCACGTTCTACTGGGTTAGCCAGTTAGCGATGCTGCCCGGCACTGCCGTTTTCGTAAATGCAGGTGGCCAGCTAGGTGAACTTGAAAGCCTGGGGAGTATCGTCTCCCCAATGCTGCTAGCCTCATTTGCACTGCTTGCGGTGTTCCCCTGGATTGCCCGACGTATTGTTCTGTTAGTGCAGCGGCGCAACGCCTATCAAGGCTTTACCCGGCCTAAGCGATTCGACTATGACATTGTGGTAATCGGGGGTGGCTCGGCGGGCTTGGTGACCAGTTATATCGCCAGCGCCGTCAAGGCAAAAGTAGCGCTGGTGGAAAAACACAAAATGGGCGGCGACTGTCTGAATACCGGCTGTGTACCTTCTAAGGCATTAATTCGTGCCGCTCGCGCCGCCCATGAAGTTCGCACCGCCCACCGGTTCGGAGTGACGGCCAGTGAGCTAAAGATCGACTTTGCCAAGGTAATGGAACATGTAAAACAGGCGATTAAAGATATCGAACCCCACGACAGCGTGGAGCGCTATAGCAACCTGGGTGTTGAGGTGTACCAGGATCACGCTACGCTTCTCTCACCATGGGAGGTTCAGGTGGGCGATAAAACCTTAACGGCCCGGCATATCGTGCTGGCGACTGGCGCACGGCCCCGAGTACCGTCGCTGCCGGGTATTGAGGGCGCACCTGTTTTAACCTCTGAAAACCTCTGGTCGCTTACTGAGCTTCCCAAACGCTTAGTGGTGCTGGGCGGCGGCGCCATTGGCTGCGAGCTAAGCCAAAGCTTTGCCCGTTTGGGCAGTCAGGTCACTTTGGTTGAAGGGCTTCCTCAACTGCTCAACCGCGAGGATTCGGAGGTTGGCGTGCTGATCGAAAGCACGCTGGCTGGCGAAGGAGTGACAGTGATAACCGACGCCAAAGCGCTGGAGGTACTTAATGACGAGGCAGGCTATCAGCTAGTGGTGGAGCATTATGGCGAGCGCATGCTGCTTCCGTTTGACTACCTGCTGGTGAGTGCTGGTCGCCAAGCCAACGTGGAAGGCTTAGGGCTGGAAGCGTTGGGCATTACCACGACCCAAGCGGGCACTTTAGAGCTTAACGAGCGGCTGCAAACCCACTTGCCTAACATTTGGGCCTGCGGTGATTTAGCGGGGCCTTATCAGCTCACCCACGCAGCCGCTCACCAAGCATGGCACGCGGCGGTCAATGCGCTGTTTAGTGAACTGAAAAGCTTTGCGGTGGATTATCGCTATATGCCCGCGGTCACCTATGTGCAGCCGGAAGTCGCCAGAGTTGGGCTTAATGAAAAAGAGGCCAAGGCAAAAGGCATTGAGTATGAAATTACCCACTACGCCATGAGCGAAAGCGACCGCGCCATTGCTGAAGGTTCGCCACAAGGGTTTATCAAAGTGCTCACCGTACCAGGCAAAGACAAAATTCTGGGTGTAACCATCGTTGCCGAAAGCGCTGGCGAGTGGCTGGGTGAATTTACCATCGCCATGAAACATGGCCTGGGCCTTAATAAGTTGCTGGGCACCATTCATCCCTACCCAACGTTGGGGGAGGCAGCCAAAGCCACGGCAGGGGTATGGAAGAACGCCCATAAGCCCGAACGCGTACTGGCACTATTAAAGCGATACTTTAGTTGGCTGCGTGGAGCTTAAAAAGATAGCGGGAATTGATCTGATCCGGTAAGAAAGTTGAAAGACCTAAACAGCTATTTATCATGATCATTAGTCGGCGGATACACTTTGGCAAAGGTCTCTATCACCTCGCGCACCACCTTACGCTGGGCAGCGGGAAGCTCCCGATATAAGGCCAACACTTGACGTTCATCATAACTAGGAACAACATCCCAGTCTGCTTTGGTTTCACTAACGCGATATAGGCTGCTGCCATAACGTAAGTGATGGGGATCCACCACCAGCCACCGCGCTAATACCTGAAGCTTATCTTGGCTTGGGATCGAGTCACCACGCAGCCATCGCCTTACGGCCTGGAACGTGATCGGCTTCCCCCAATAGCGCAGATTAAATTCCCGCTCAAGCACCGACGGACGCACTTCGTAACCGGCAGCTTCAAGCGCCGCTTTTAAGCGCTCAGCGAACATGATTTTTTCATTCATGCCGCCAATGTGAAGCGATTGTTCATTAATAGTTGAATAACGGTTAACCTTTTGATTGAATCAATAATTCAATTTTGTGTTTTGGCTTGGATAACGATCGTGAGCGTTCAAACAAAGCGCTTAAGGAGTGGTTCTCAATGAGTGGCACGCTTTCTGCACCGGTTCAAAGTTTTGATAACTTATGCCATGCACTTTCTATACTCTGTGAATCCACGACACTTGTTGAGCTTTTTGAGCACCTGACAGAAACACTTTACGAATTATCAGGGCGTCAGCCAGTGGCGCTTTACCGGCGCTTAAACACGGGCAATCTCCGCCTTGCCTGCTGTTATCCTCTCGAAAGTAAGCTTGCCTCGCAGACTGCTTTACTCACTATACGGTCGCTTGATGAATTAGCCGCGTCTGAACTCCAATATTATGAATTAAAAGGAGAACACCAGATATGGGGTTATATTGGGCACCTCCCATCCACCTATAGCGAGCCAATACACTGGATAAGGCTGCTGATTGATATTGCCGCCCAACGCCTGCGCTTGTTAAAAGCAGAACGTATGGCCGTCCGCCAATTAGGCTTGAAGACTCGCCGCCAACTGTTATCAAAAGATATCAAGCGACTAAGCTCCATCGACGATATCCTTCAACACCACGGCCATAGCTGGTGTGAGATTTTTCAAGCAGATGGTATTGCACTGGCTTATCACGCCGAGCTGTACTTTTATGGGGAGTGCCCGACGCAATACTCCCTGTTTCAGCAACTGTTAAATTTAAACAACCATAGGGTAGTGGATGACATAATCGAGCTTGATGGCGATTGCCAAGGAGGCGTAGCAGTGCAACTGAGTTTGGCGACCACTTCATTAGGTTGGCTTATTCTCTTTCGCCGCCAACCGCTTGTTTGCTCATCAGCCGTCGATATCGCTACCCCAACCTCGTTCAGCTACTGGATGCCGCTTGAGGCTCCCACGATCGTAGAGCTTGCCGACGATTTAACGATCGCGATTACAGCGCTTGATGTCGTTCATCTTAATCGTCAGTTAACTAAGACCAACCAACGCCTTGAGGGTTTGGTACACACTGACCCTCTCACTCAGTGCTGGAACCGCTATTACACGGAACTGGTTATCGAACATTTGTGTAGCTCAGGCGGAGAGTATGCCGTCTTGATGTTTGACCTCGATAACTTTAAGCAAATTAATGATGCTTACGGTCATGCGGTAGGCGATGAGATACTGCGCCAAGTGGTGCCTATTGCTCAGCGCAGCATACGCAATAACGATCACTTAGGACGCTGGGGAGGTGAAGAGTTTATTATCATTGCCAAAGGCCTCTCTCAAGAGGACGGTTGGCACTTGGCAAACCGACTTTGCGACAATGTGGCACAGCACACCTTCCCTATCCCTGCTACGGTTACCATCAGCGTGGGGGTAACGACAATGCAGCCCAATGATACACCTTTAGTGTTGCTTGAACGTACGGACAAAGGAATGTACTGCGCAAAGAATGCAGGTAAAAATCAGGTTATTCTTTGCTAACTGCGCCGCACGTTATCCCCTACTTCTTTTTTTATAGGGCACCGTAATGCAGCGATTACTGCTTATAGGCGCAGGACACGCTCATGCTTTTGTGCTGGAAGCCTTTGCCAAACAGCCCGACCCCAATATTGCACTGACCTTGGTGAGCGATGCGGCTACTGCCGCTTATTCAGGCAGCGTACCGGCTTGGCTTGCCGGCGAAAGCACCCTGGAGGAGGCACAGATTGATATAGCCGCCCTGTGCCAGCGGGCCAATGCCCGGCTTATTCTTTCACCCGCTAAGGCTTTCAATCCTGAGGTACGCTACGCACTATTGGCCAATGGGGACCGGATCGATTTTGATGTTGCCTCATTTAATATCGGCTCTACCCTACATCCTCCTCCACGTCACAGCGAGCGATTGCCCCATCTGCTGGCCATGCGTCCGCTAAGCCTGCTGCACCAACGCTGGCAGGCCCTACAAGAACAGATCCATCTTTTACCCAACGGCAGCATCCAGCGTGTGGTGGGAGTTGGCGGTGGTGCAGCAGGCTGCGAAACATTGCTAAGTGTGTTGGTTCAACTGCGTAAGCAGCGCCCGGATATTCACTGGCAAGGCCATTTGCTAAGCGCATCCAGTACGCTGCTAAGCGGTGCTGGGCGCTTGCCCCGTCATTTGATGCGACGAGCACTACGACGTGCAGGCGTTCGCACACACCTTAATGTTCGTGGGCAAGCATTGACAAACGGCGGCGTCTTAACGCATTTAAGCGAGGTCATTCCAGCGGATATCGTTCTCTGGGCGACCGGGGCCGTAGGCCACTCCTGGCTCTCCAACAGCGCATTACCATTGGATAACAGCGGCTTTATTCCGGTAGAAAAGACATTGGAGGTGAGTGGTCAGCCAGATATTTTTGCTGCAGGCGACTGCGCAGCATTTACACCCACTCTGCCCAATGCAGGGGTTTATGCGGTACGTATGGGACCACACTTAGCGGACAATCTCCGCCGCGCTTGCCACAATAAGCCGCTGGTCAACTGGCAGCCACCCAAGCGCGTGCTGGCACTGATTGGCACCGGCGATGGCCGCGCCATTGCCAGCAAAGGTAGCTTTGGAGTGTCGGGAATGTGGGTATGGCGATGGAAAAAACGGATTGATGCGCGCTTTATCTCCCGCTTCAATCCGCCTTTTGAAGATTAAAGACTACCGCTGATATTGACTGAAAACTTATCTAACGTAGATCGTTTTAACACCTAGTTGCCTTTGCGCCAGCCTCCTAGCACCCGACTATCCGGGCCAAAAAACACCAACCGATCATGGTCAATCAAGTAACGGTAGGCCGTCTCCATCATATCGGTGACCCGCTTAGCATCGGCCATTTGCGGGCACGCCATGCGCGTCGTGGCTAACTCGCCAAACTCAATACGCTGGTTATCGCCAAGCTTTACCTCGCCGGTAAAACGGTTACAACCATCATGACCGCTGACTTTGCCGTCCTTGGATATCTGGAAAAACGGTGCTTCCGGCATCGAAAGCCGCTCATCGGTGCCCACCAGCAGCAAATTCCAACGCTGCTCAACAATAGGGCCTGATAATGAAGATCCTCTTGGGGCTTCAACACGCTCTTGCTGTGGCGCGCTGCTACAGGCACTTAACAGTAGCGTGGCTGTGGCAAGCAATGGTAGTAAACGCCAACCTTTTATGGTCATGGAGATACTTTCCTTATTAAACGATTACCCGCTAACACTTACCAACTACCCGTATTTTCCTTGGAGGCCCACGGTTCTTGCGGCGCTAAGGCGTCGCCCTTTTGCAATAACTCTACCGAAATGCCGTCGGGTGATTTTACAAATGCCATATGACCGTCACGAGGCGGGCGATTAATGGTGACACCGTTGTCCTGCAGATGTTGGCAAAGCGCGTAAATATCGTCAACACGGTAGGCCAAGTGGCCAAAATTACGTCCACCGGTGTACTCTTCAGGATCCCAATTGTAGGTCAATTCAAGTTCGGGAGCGGTAAGCTTTGCTGAGCGCTCTTCATCCTCAGGGGCGGCAAGAAACACCAGCGTAAAACGACCTTGTTCATTTTCTTTACGACGTACTTCTTTAAGGCCAAGCAGGTCGCAATAAAAATGCAGTGAAGCGTCTAAATCACTGACGCGCACCATCGTGTGAAGATATTGCATATCGCCTCCTTTTCCTGAGTAGTGGTACCCAAGGATCGTTTACTGAGTATATTCGCGGAAGATTTCTGGTGTTTGGCCCTCATGGTGCCAGCTGAGTACGGCATAATCATCCACGCGACCAGTCTCCATACCGGGAGAACCATGGGGCATGCCTGGAACGCTTAAGCCTGCTACATCAGGGCGCTCTTCAAGCAGCCGTTTAATATCACTGGCAGGCACATGGCCTTCAATGACATAACCATCAATTAATGCTGTATGGCAGGACGCTAATTCAGGCGTAACGCCATTAGCCACTTTAATTTCTCTTACGTTACCTTCACGGTGGTGATTGACCTCAAAACCATGCTCTTCTAAATGAGCCACCCAATCGCCACAGCAGCCGCAGTTGGGATCGCTGTGCACATCAATAACCGGCGCAGCAAATACATGGAAGCTTGCCGCTAGCAATACGCTGCCTAGCAAGCCCTTACCTAAACAAAACTGTGACATAAAGACGCCTTTTAAGTAAATCTGTATAATGATTACCCATTACCTTATCTTAGCGGGATTTACCCGCCGGAGAAACCTGTGGATTCAGTTACACAAGCCGCGTTAGGCGCCGCCCTCGGTGGCGCTGTACTGGGCAGACGTCTAGGGCGCAAATCAATACTCATTGGCGCGCTGATGGCCACTTTACCAGACTTGGACGTAGTGCTGGACTACGGCGATGCTGTTGCTAATGTCACTGAGCACCGAGGCTTTAGTCACTCGTTATTCGTACTGACAGGCCTAGCCACCCTGCTGGCGCTACTGTGCGGACGCTTTGCCCCCGCACGGGATATTTCGCTACGCCGCTGGTGGAGCTTTTTTGCACTTATCTTAATTACCCATCCATTACTTGATGCACTGACCACTTACGGTACCCAACTGTTTTGGCCACTCGATCTGCCCTCAGTCGCCTGGCCGATTATTTTTATTATCGACCCGCTTTATACACTGCCGCTACTGATTGCACTGGGCATTGCGCTCTTCTCTAAGCGGATACCTAAAGCATGTACATGGGGATTAGCCATTTCAAGCGTTTACTTAGTGATGGCTGCGGGTGCCAAAACATTAGTGGAGCAACGCTTAGCGCCTGTTCTGGCAGAGCAGGGCCTGGAAGATGCACCGCTACTCGTCCAGCCTACACCGTTCAATACGGTGCTGTGGCGAGCCACGGTCATTGATGGTGATCGCTACTATGAAAGCTTAATCAGCGTATTTGATGGCGATCACACTTCACGTCTTGAGCCGCTTATCCGAAATGCTGAATTTGAAGAGGTGGCGCTGGCCAGTCAACAAGGGCAGCGCTTGGATTGGTTCGCTGGTCCCTTTCTGCGCTACGAAACGCGTCAGTTGGATGGCAGTGAAACCCTAATCGCCACCGATATAAGGCTTGGTTTCCCAGGCTATCATCCGTTTAGCTTTACCCTTGCAACCGTTGAAGACGGCAATTGGGAGCCGCTGGAAACCAGCGAAGGCGTGTATAGCCCACGAGTTATTCGCATTGAGACACTGGCAAGGCTAGCCGCTAGAGCCGTGGGCGATACGGCCGCTCTATGTGCCAGTGACTTTGTGCAACAGGAGTGGCGAGCAGAAGACACGCTCAACCGCTGCTAATTATTTTTATCCAGGCACATTTAGGGGGCGATACCTTGGCCACAGCCACTGTACTGTTCCCCACCATAGCTCAGCGTCACCCGTGCAGGAAAAGGCTCACCGCTCATATTGTCAAAGCACGCGCCTGCTTCAATACGGACACGGAAAAATGGCTCTACATCGCCATTTTCAATCACTACTCGCCCTGCGTCATTATCCATCACGCTGACCATATAGGGTAGTTGAATACGCTCTTCCCCATAGTTGGTCTCAATCGTCAGCGTCGGCGTATCATGGGCCAACGCGACTGACCAGCCTGGCTCGTTGCCTCGCCCAAAGAACATCACACCGGGTCTTTCTGCGCGGGTTAGCGCTGCGCGCTGCTCGGCCTGCGAGCACTGTAACTGACCGCGGGGTGTCTCAACTAAGGCTTGATCACCACGGTTCCAAAAGCTGATTTCACCGTCTTGATAGCGGGCACCGCTGGCGACCACCGCTTGGGGCAACCGCCACGCACCATGCAGCGACCACAGGCGTAGGTCATTAGCATTGGTGGCGGTCACTAAATTCTGCCGTGCTGGCTCGCAGTGCCACGCAGTAAAGTGCGAGGCCGACCCTGGAAATAGCGACGATGGTAAAAATGGCGCCCGGTTATCCAGCGTGGCTTGATTCGCAGCCGTTGTTTCTGCAGAAGGCGACGCTGCGCAGCCGGTCAATGTCATCGCCAAGCCCATGGCGGCTATCGCCCATATCCGTGTTTTAAGCGTATTCATCGCACTGGGTTCCCCGTATTTCTAACTAAGTGACTAACTAAATGACTAGCTATGTTATTAAGTACGTTTAAAAGCTTTCAGGTCTTGAGTGTCTAACCCCTTTACCTGCGGGGGCAGCCCCTGCTCTTCACGTTTGATTTTAACCTGCATTTTTTCAGCGAGTCGCTCAGCATCATCGTCGGTAGTGCGGCCATTTAATTCGGCCAGTTGGGTCATGCCCTGATGATAGAAGGTAAGCAGATCCAGCGCGGTGCGGTTATTCTCCTCCACCGCTTTGCGCAGGGTCGATAGGTAGCCACTGACTTGCGAAAGGTGGTGTTTAAGTTGCCAGACGTAGCGCACCTCAGTCATCCATGGCCGTTCACGCAACACGGCAAACAGGGCGCTGGTGGCCAGCAGCCCCAACAGTACGCCTAACCCATTTAACCATAGGCTGCTGCCAAAGGTGGAGGTGAGGAGCATTGAGAACAGGAGGCCAAAAATAATCAGTTGGCCCGCCATGGCAAAGCTGATCATGCGCGCTTTGCGGCGGTAGGTTTCGGGATCGTGATGCTCTAGGGTAAATACCATGGCCAGCCTCATTATCTTTGCAAACGCCCTATGATACGGGGCTGACCAGGGCAAACAAGTAATAGCGTTAGTCTGTACGTTTAAGCTAACCGCTCCGCAGCCGTTTTCAACAGGTGCTCGGTGGTTTCCCAGCCCACACAGGCGTCGGTCACCGACACACCGTAGCGCATGGCACCAAGCTTGAGCGGCTGTTTGCCTTCAAACAAGTGGCTTTCCAGCATCAGCGCGACCAGGTTGGTTTCACCCGCTTGGCGTTGGGCCAAGACATCCAGCATCACTTCACTCTGGCGGCGGTGATCTTTGCGCGCATTGGCGTGGCTGCAATCGACCATTAGCCTTGGGTTTTGTCCGGCGTTACGCAGCGCGGTGGTGGCCGCACACACGTGCTGAGCCTTATAGTTAGGCTCGCCGTGGCCACCGCGAAGCACCACATGTGTATGGGGATTGCCTACGGTTTGCTGGACAATTGGATGACCGTGAGAATCCACTGCGAAACGCTGGTGGGGGTGGGCCGCCGCACTCATGGCATCGATCGCCACTTGTACATCGCCACTGGTGGCATTTTTGAATCCCACCGCCGCTGACAAATCACTGGCCAGCTCACGGTGCAGCTGCGACTCGGTGGTGCGCGCACCAATCGCTACCCAGCTCAGCAAGTCGTCTAGGTAGGGTGCCAGCATCGGCTGTAAAAGCTCGGTGGCCACCGGCAGGCCTCGGGCGGCTACCGCATGCATTAATTCACGAGAGAGCGCCAACCCGCGTGGCATATCGCCGCTACCATCCAAGCCTGGGTCGTAGGCCAGCCCTTTCCAGCCCACTGTGGTGCGCGGCTTTTCAACGTAGACGCGCATGACTGGTAAAATATGCTCGCTAACCTCTTCACTTAACGCGGCCAAGCGGTCAGCGTATTCCAGCGCTGCATCAGGATCGTGAATGGAGCAGGGACCTACGACGACAAGCAGGCGGTCATCGTGGCCGCTTAAAATTTGCTGTACGGCGTGGCGTTGGCGGGCAATCTGTTCGCTTAACGTGTCATGGAGCGATACACGCTGACGCAGTTCAGCGGGAGTTGGCAGCCGCTGGGAAGCAGAAGCTGCTAATACCTTAGGGCGCGCAGTGGCATGGGCAGTGGTGTGAACAGTGTCTAGGGTCGAGCTAAGCGGCGCATTCATGTCTAATTCTCCGTAATCGTGTGACTAAGTGACCACCCTGGTGCACACGGTCGGAGGTGGCAGCTAGCACCGACCGCGCGTCGCTAAATCGCCAGCCATAGCAATAGCCCACAAAGCCGGTGACGATAGCGTTAGTCAGTGCGCGATAAATCATGATGCTGCTCCTTGATGAAATATTGATGAATAACTGCTTCTAACAATGGTCATACACGAAAACTGCGATAATCGAGAATTTCTACATTTAAGAAACCCCAGGCCCCAAAACGCCAAAAGCCCCGGCGGGGTTACCGACCGGGGCTTCTGTGCTTGCGGCAGGCAACCGAGTGGTGTGCCTGGTGGCGCGACGTTAGACGTCGGCCATGGGCACACCGTGGCTAAACCAATACCAATAAGATGCAGCGCGCACACCGCTATACTCAGCCATCGCAGGCAGAGTTTTTGCAGTTAGGGGGCACGCTATCGTTTGCATCGTTATATCCCGTTAGTGAAATCAGCTAGTCAAAACCCAGGTATTCAAAACCCAGGTATTCAAAACCTAGGTATTCAAAACCCAGGTATTAGGGTTCGCCCGTGGCATTATGGCTTTATCCTGCCTGCAAGCGCTGCAAATGGCAACACTCAACCGCTAAAAGCTTGTATCCAGCCAATAGTGGCGGGCAGCGCGCTCATACTTACCAGTACAACCACGCCTAAGATAATAGACAAAAAGCCAGATTCGTCTTTAAAGTCTTCGTCGTGATGGGCCATGTTAGCCTCCTTTTTTATCAACGCTGAGTCAGGGGTGTGAAAGGTCAGGCTCTCAGTATATCAAACAGAGCGTGGCGCGTAGGCAAACACATCCGAAAACACACGATCAAGCGGTATGCCTTTACTGTCGAGCACATCCAGGCAGGCATAGACCATGCCAGGCGATCCCGACAAATAAACATCGTTGGCGTCTGGCGTAATCTCAGCAGCTTTCAAGACCTGATCGATACGCCCCAAATGATGCGTAATCCGCTCCCCCGCGGCTAGCGGTTCTTCTAACGGCAGTTCCGTCACGGCATGGAACGAAACGTTAGCGTGGCTCTGCGCCCACTGACAGGCCAGTTGCTCCAAATAGAGATCCCGATGCTCACGGGCGGCCCACCAAAGCGAGACTTCTCGCTCAGGCTGTTTGTGCAGGACCGCCTCGACAATGGCTTTCATCTGCGAAAAGCCCGTTCCCGCAGCCACCAGCAACAGCGGCCTTTTACTCTCGCTATCCAGCACGCACTCACCGCCAGGTAACCGTAGCGTGAGCTGGTTGGCTACCTGCAGCAGTTCCCGCAGCCGTGCGGAGTTATCCCGCTCTGGCCAGTGCTGAATGTGCAGTTCAATAATGCCTTCGCCACGATCAAAACTTGCAATCGAAAATGGCACCCATGTCGACTCGTCTATTTTTAGTTCTAAATACTGCCCCGGGGCATGCTGCATGGCTTCGGCGCGCCCGGTTAGCGTCACACCAAACACATCGGGGTTTAAGTTCTCAACCTCGGTGACTTGGCAAGTCAACGTCCTAGCACTCATGAAAGCCTCTTTTTACAAATTCGGTCAGCAATGCGCCGCATGCTCAACTGTTGTGTTAACTCACATTATGTCAGCTACCGTGACGAGAGGGCGGCAACTCAAGACCTAGCCCCAGCGCTTCCCAACGTTCATCTACGCGCGTTTTAACGGCTTCGTCCATCACAATGGGTGTGCCCCATTCACGGTCAGTTTCACCTGGCCATTTATTGGTGGCATCCAAGCCCATTTTTGACCCAAGCCCTGAAACCGGCGAGGCGAAATCGAGATAATCAATCGGGGTATTCTCTACCATCACCGTGTCACGGGCAGGGTCCATACGCGTGGTAATTGCCCAGATCACATCTTCCCAGTTGCGCGCGTCTACGTCGTCGTCCAACACAATCACAAATTTGGTGTACATGAACTGGCGCAGAAAGCTCCACACTCCCATCATCACGCGCTTGGCGTGGCCGGGGTACTGCTTCTTCATCGTCACGACCGCCATACGATAAGAGCAGCCCTCAGGCGGCAGATAGAAATCAACGATTTCGGGGAATTGCTTGCATAGAATTGGCACAAATACTTCGTTTAACGCCAAGCCAAGAATGGCTGGCTCGTCTGGCGGACGACCGGTATAGGTTGAGTGATAAATCGCATCACGGCGCATGGTCATACGCGTGATGGTAAATACCGGGAAGTGGTCGACCTCATTGTAGTAACCAGTGTGGTCACCAAAGGGGCCTTCCGCTGCCATATCATCAGGGTAGATAAAGCCTTCGAGGATAATCTCGCTCGACGCGGGCACATCCAGATCCGCATGGCCGCACTTCACCAACTCGGTACGCGAGCCACGTAGTAAACCTGCAAAAGCGTACTCGGAAAGTGAGTCGGGCACGGGTGTCACGGCACCTAAAATCGTCGCCGGGTCGGCACCCAGCGCTACCGCAACGGGAAAAGGCTCGCCCGGGTGGGCTTTTTGAAACTCCAGAAAATCCAGGGCACCGCCGCGATGGGAAAGCCAGCGCATAATCAGGCGATTTTTGCCGATTTTCTGCTGACGATAGATGCCCAGGTTTTGGCGTTTCTTATTTGGCCCTTTGGTAATCACCAGTGGCCAGGTCACCAGAGGCCCTGCATCGCCAGGCCAGCAGTGCTGAATCGGCAGCAAGCCCAGATCGACCTCGTCGTCTTCATACACCACTTCTTGCACTGGCGCATGCTTGACGTTTTTTGGCCCCATGCTGAGCACTTGCTTGAAAATCGGCAGCTTGTCCCAGGCGTCTTTCAAGCCTTTAGGCGGATCCGGCTCTTTAAGAAACGCCAACAGCTTGCCGACTTCCCTTAGCGCTTCTACCGACTCCTGCCCCATACCAAGCGCGACCCGTTTGGGGGTACCAAACAGATTGCCAAGCAGCGGCATGCTGTGACCTTTGACGTTTTCAAACAGCAACGCCGGGCCACCGGCACGCAGCGTGCGGTCGCAAATTTCGGTGATTTCCAGATAAGGATCGACTTCGACGTGGATACGCTTGAGTTCACCCTGCGCTTCAAGCGCCGTGATGAACTCGCGCAAATCTTTATACTTCAAGGAACGCTCCCTGGCTGGCGAATGCGCCGCTAGATGGCATTAGCGGCGTTGATCATAGCAGTGGTTCTGCTACACGCTAGCGTCGCTCTGGCACTGTCAATTAACGGCGCTTCATCGCTTCAAAGAACTCAAGATTGGTCTTGGTATCTTTCAGACGGTCAATCAGGAATTCAGTCGCGGCGGTGTCTTCCATCGGATTGAGCAGCTTACGCAAAATCCACATGCGCTGCATTTCATCCTCAGAGGCCAGCAGGTCTTCACGACGTGTGCCACTGCGACGGATATTGATCGCCGGGAATACGCGACGTTCAGCCAGCTTGCGATCAAGGTGGGCTTCCATGTTACCGGTACCCTTAAACTCTTCGAAGATGACTTCATCCATCTTGGAACCGGTATCTACCAGCGCCGTGGCGATAATCGTCAGGCTGCCGCCCTCTTCGATGTTACGCGCCGCACCAAAGAAACGTTTCGGCTTCTCAAGCGCATGAGCATCGACACCACCGGTGAGTACTTTGCCGGAGCTAGGCACCACGGTGTTGTAAGCACGCGCTAGACGGGTAATCGAGTCGAGTAGGATGACCACGTCTTTCTTGTGTTCCACTAGGCGCTTGGCTTTCTCGATAACCATCTCAGCCACTTGCACGTGACGCGCTGGCGGCTCATCGAAGGTTGACGCAACGACTTCGCCACGCACGGTACGCGACATTTCCGTTACTTCCTCAGGGCGCTCATCAATCAGCAGTACGATCAGATGACACTCTGGGTTGTTGCGCGTGATAGACGTCGCGATGTTTTGCAACATCAGCGTTTTACCCGCTTTAGGCGGCGATACCAGCAGACCACGTTGACCTTTACCAATCGGCGCGGTCAGATCGATGATCCGCGCGGTAAGGTCTTCCGTGGAGCCGTTACCGATCTCCATGCGCATACGATCATCTGGGAACAGCGGCGTTAAGTTCTCAAACAGAATCTTATGCTTGGCATTTTCCGGACGGTCAAAGTTAATTTGACTGACCTTCAGCAGGGCGAAATAGCGCTCACCCTCCTTCGGCGGACGGATTTTGCCTGAAATGGAGTCGCCTTTGCGCAGATTGAAACGACGGATCTGCGAAGGAGAAATGTAAATATCGTCCGGGCCGGCGAGATAAGAGCTGTCCGCGCTACGCAGGAAGCCAAAGCCATCCTGGAGAATTTCCAGCACACCGTCGCCGTAGATATCCTCGCCACTTTTGGCGTGTTTCTTAAGGATGGCGAAAATGATGTCCTGCTTGCGCGAACGGGCCAAGTTATCAATGCCCATTTCACGGGCGATATCGAGGAGCTCGGGAACGGTTTTTTGCTTGAGTTCAGTGAGATTCATCGGTGTGTTAGAAAGTTGCTCATGGAAGCTGGGCGCCAGGCGCCGGGAGTAAGACAGGAGGCGTGAAAGTGACGCCGTGTGATGCGTTCAGACCCCGGTAAAGGCACGCGCTCGAAGATGAAAGGAACAGGGCTGGTCTTAACTAACAACGTGAGTACTTACAACGATAGTACTGGTCATCACTAAGGCTCAACTCGAGGGTGCTACCACTTGTTTAAACTGGTTCACACAGAAAAGTGGCTGAACCAATGGGTAATCTGACGACTTGGAAATCTGGCTGACGCTAACGAGATAAATAATGAATAACGTCTGGGGCGACCAAGATGCCTTACATTGGACGGCATATCAATACACATTTATCAATATTTAGTGTATTTGAGACTTACCGTGTCTGTGGACATACTAACTAACCAGGTCATATCAGGCCAGTAGCTCGATGGTAGTCAAGCCCCGCGATAAACGCAAGCCTTTGACAATTGACAATAGATAAAGGTCGCCGCAACCTTGGCACAGCCAACACGAAGGATAGCTCATGCCCATGGACATTTCGCTCCCCATTGCCGCCTCTACTGCAGAGGCAGAAAGCGGTGCGCCGCAGCGCTTAGCCGCTATTGACCTGGGCTCAAACAGCTTCCACCTACTGGTGGCCAACTACCAACATGAACGCCTTCAGGTGGTGGCCCGCTTAGGTGAAAAAGTACAGCTTGCTGCTGGCTTAGATGATGACGGCATGCTTAGCGAAGCCGCTATGCAGCGCGCACTGGACTGCCTGGCTCGCTTTGCACCCTTTTTAAGTGACATCACAGATGCCAATCTACGCATCGTCGGTACCAACGCCCTTCGCGATGCGCATAATAGCCAAACCTTTATCGAACGTGCCGAAGCGCAGTTGGGCCACGCCATCGAAATTATTGCCGGGCGTGAAGAAGCCCGGTTAATTTATTTAGGTGCAGCCCACGCCCTGGCAGAGAACGGACGGCGCTTGATAGTCGATATTGGCGGCGGCTCGACCGAATTTATTATTGGCGAAGATTTTGAGCCTAAAGCACTAGAAAGTTTGCGCATGGGCTGCGTTACCTACTCACGGCGCTTTTTCCCCGACGGCGAGCTAAATGAAAAACGTATGCGGCGGGCTGAACTCGCCGCCCTTTCAGAACTGGCCAATATCCAACGCCCCTACCAACGCTTAGGCTGGGAAGACCCGGTGGGCTCAAGTGGCACCATTAAAGCCGCCGCTAGCGTACTGCATGCTTACGGCGATTCGCCCCATGAAGGAGTGATCACCCGCAGCGGCCTAAAGAAGCTGCGCGAGCGCTTGCTGAAATGCAAACACCTGGACAAAGTGGAACTGGATGGGCTGAAGGCTGACCGCGCCAAAGTTTTCCCGGCGGGGGTTGCCATTCTAGGGGCGATTTTCGAAGCCTTTGATTTAGCTCAAATGCGTTTTGCCGATGGCGCTCTGCGTGAAGGCGTGCTTTATGACATGGCTGGGCGTAACAGCGCAGAAGACTCGCGCTCGAAGAGCCTGGAGTCGCTGCAGCGCACTTACGATGTGGATACCCGCCAAGGGCTTAATGTCGCCGATACCGCCGAACGATTGTTTGCGCTCGTTCGTCAGCCATGGTCATTAAGCCGTGATCAAGGGCGCTATTTGCTATGGGCAAGTCAGGTGCATGAAATCGGCTTGGCGATCTCCCACAGCCAGTTTCATCGCCATGGTGCCTACCTGCTTGAGCACTCTGACCTTGCCGGTTTTTCCCGCCCTGAACAGCGCCAACTGGCGTTTTTAGTGCGTGCTCACCGGCGTAAATTCCCGCTCAAAGAGTGGCAGGCCCTGCCTGATGCTCAACAGGCAATTACTCAGAAGCTTGCCAGACTGCTGCGCCTAGCCGTATTGCTTAACCACTCACGCCCCGAAACCGCCCCAGCGCTGCCAGACATAAGCGCCGACAGCGAAAATTTGATCATTACCCTGCCACCAAGTGACGAGCCTACCCTGTTAGCCACCGACTTAGAGCAAGAGCAGGCGTTTATGGAGGCGGCTGGCTTTAAGCTTGTGATCAAGACGTCAGACGGCTAAACACAACGTCCTCAGCCTGCCATAGCAACGTGGCAGGCGGGGAAATGACGCCAAGGCAGGCCTGTTCCTGCATCACCACCACTAACCGTTTACGCTCCCAGGGCGGCACATCGCTTTCTTGCAACAGGCGTTTCAAATCACGTCTGCCTCGCTCTGGGAGGTGAATCACTTCGCCTCCTTGGCGCCAAGTCACCCTCATTGGCTCAGATAACGGTGCAGAGAACCTTTTAGATAGCGCCACCTGCCAGCCTAGCGGACCCAGCGGCGTCTCCAACGGCATTTGACCATCCCAATGCACCTGCCATGGCGGTAAGGCTTTTAGCGGCGCCATAACATAGAGCCGATGGCGCCAAAGGCGAGCTTGAGCGCTTGGCCACTCAACACATACCTCAGCACCTGCTTTGGCTGTCAATTGCTCCAGCAGGTTTTCTAAGCGCTTCTGTGGCGGCGTCGACAAACCCTGCTGTTGGCATAATGCGCGAATAAGCAACCGTTGGCGCGGACGAGAACGCTTTCGCAGCGCATTCGCATCTACCTGCCCTTCCCCGACCACCAGCTCTGCTAGCTCAGCTTTGACGTATTCGCTCAGTACGGCGTCAGCTTCGCTGGCATGCGCAGCGCTATTCGCCAAGGCGGCCTCTGCTGCGGGCCAACGCTCGCGGAGGGCAGCCAGCACACGGTGGCGCAGGCGGTTGCGATCAAAGTTGATATCACGGTTCGTCGGATCTTCACACCATACCAGTGCCAGCGAGTGCGCCACCGCTTCCAGCTGTGCTCGATTGACGCTTAGCCATGGGCGCACCAGGGTAATCCCCTGGGTATCGCGACGATAGGGCATACCTGCCAAGCCGCGTAGGCCGCTCCCCCGCAGCGCCGCGAGCAGAAAGGTTTCTGCCTGATCATCCTGGTGCTGGGCAAGCCAGAGCGTATCGCCAGCGGGAAGGGTGGCGTAAAAAGCAGCATAGCGAGCATTTCGTGCAGCGCCTTCGATACCCAAGCCGTGAGGCGCAACCTCAATACCACCCACCGTCAGCGGAACGCCTACCCTCTTACAGAGGGTTTTACAGTGCGCTTCGAAGGTTGCTGCGGCCGCTTGTAGTCCGTGATTAATATGAATGGCGCGCAGCGGACGACCGGCTTTTTCGCACACCTGAGCGGCTAAGACGAGCAGCAGACAGGAGTCCAGCCCACCCGAGAGTGCCACCCAAATAGAGCGCCCCGGCGGGGTTTCCACCAGGGCGTCATTAAGTAGGCCTTGCAATAAATTACGCGGCTGGGGCGCCATAGCTCATTAAGCGCTTATAGCGACGCTCTAACAGTGCCTCGGTATCCAGCGCCTGTAAACGCTCCAGGCTTGCTGTTAGCGCTTCTTTGACGCGCTCTGCGGTGGTCAACGGATGACGGTGGGAACCGCCTAATGGCTCTTTAATCAATGAATCCACAAAGCCAAGCTCTTTTAAGCGTTCGGCAGTAATGCCCATGGCTTGAGCGGCGTCAGAAGCTTTTTCTGCGCTCTTCCATAGGATTGACGCGCAGCCTTCCGGTGAGATGACCGAGTAGGTGGAATACTGCAACATCTGCAGCTCATCGCATACGCCAATCGCCAAGGCACCGCCGGAGCCACCTTCCCCTACTACAGTGGAGATAATCGGCGTTTTCAGCCGCGACATCACCGCTAAGTTGTAGGCAATTGCTTCTGACTGACCGCGCTCTTCAGCGTCGATACCAGGGTAGGCGCCGGGCGTATCAATAAAGGTCAGAATGGGCATTTTGAAGCGCTCAGCCATTTCCATCAAACGGCACGCCTTACGATACCCTTCTGGGCGTGGCATGCCGAAGTTGCGGCGCACTTTCTCTTTTACATCGCGGCCTTTTTGATGGCCAATCACCATCACTGGCGCATCGTTTAATCGCGCGATACCGCCTACCAAGGCTGCATCGTCAGCAAAATTACGGTCACCGTGTAACTCATCAAAATCAGTGAAAATGTGCTCAAGATAGTCCAGCGTGTAGGGGCGCTGTGGGTGACGCGAGATCTGCGAGACCTGCCAGGGAGTTAAATCCTTGAAGATCGATTCCGTCAGCTTGCGGCTTTTTTCTTCAAGACGAGCAATCTCATCAGAGAGGTTCACTTGGCTGTCGGAGCTGACTAAACGCAGCTCTTCAATTTTTGCCTGAAGTTCGGCAATGGGCTGTTCAAAATCGAGATAATTAGGATTCATCGGCTCTGCCTATAAGCTGCCTGTAAAAAACAAGCCTGATCAAAATAAGAATTGATAAGTAATGCGAGAATAATGAGCATTATCGCACCCTGACCCTGCCACGCAAGCTGAGTGCCTGCCCAAGTGTCTTTTATCGATAACGCAGCTGCACGCCCGCTTGGCCCTGAACATCCCGCAGCGCCAGTAATAAATCATCGCTAGGGGCGACTTTCCACTCATCGTCTAGCTCAAGCCACGCCACCGCTGCCGGATGGCGATACTGCAGACGAACAGGTAAGCCCTCCTTATCGCGATAAGGCGTTAGGCTATCGCGCAGGCTCTCCACCAAACGACCATTGATTTGTCCCGCATCCAACGCCAACTCGACGGCTTGGCCATAGCGAATACGCGCGGTCACCATTGGCGTGACGTCTTTACCGCGCAGGCGCAAACCACCGGAGAATTCGTCGCTGGAGACCTCGCCTTCAACGATTAATACCTGATCGGACTCAATCTGACCGCGCAACTGCTCAAATAGCTCCCCAAACAGCGAGGCTTCAATACGGCCAGTGCGGTCATCCAGGGTAATAAACGCCATGGTATCGCCACGTTTGGACTTCATGGTGCGAACCCCTACCACCAGCCCAGCAACGCGCTGAGGGTCGCGGGAAGGTTTTAAATCGCTGATTCGGGTCGAGACAAAACGCTTTAACTCCCGTTCGTACTCATCAATCGGGTGGCCCGTTAGGTACAGCCCTAAGGTGTCTTTCTCACCAGAAAGACGCTCACGATCCGTCCACTCACGGGCATGGATATATTCAGCGTAAGCATCGCTATCGCCGTCATCTGCTTCGGCGAAGGCGTCGCCAAACATATCCATCATGCCCAGATTCTGGTTGGCATGGTTCTGTGCCGCCGCTTTTAGCGCATCTTCCATCGCTGCAAACAGCACCGCTCTATTGGGGCCGATGGTATCCAGCGCGCCGGAGCGAATCAGCGCTTCCAGGGTGCGCTTATTCATCCGTTTGGGGTCAATACGGCGGCAGAAATCGAAGATATCTTTAAATGGGCCGTCGGCGTTGCGGGCTTCCACAATCGCGCCAATCGGCCCCTCACCTACACCACGAATGGCACCCAGGCCATAAACCACGCGGGCATCGGTATCGACGGTGAATTTGTAACCACCCACATTGACGTTCGGTGGAGTGACGGTGAGCTTGAGGTTACGACACTCTTCAATCAGCGGCACCACTTTATCCAGGTTGTCCATTTCAGTGGACATAACCGCGGCCATAAAGGGCCCTGAATAGTGGGCTTTTAGCCACGCGGTCTGGTAGGAGACCAAGGCGTAAGCGGCAGAGTGCGACTTGTTAAAGCCGTAACCAGCAAATTTTTCTACTAAGTCGAAGATGTTACCGGCGAGGTCTTTATCGATGCCGTTGGCGGCACAGCCTTCCATAAAGCCGTCACGCTGCTTGGCCATCTCTTCGGGCTTTTTCTTACCCATGGCCCGGCGCAGCATATCGGCCTGGCCCAGGCTGTAGCCTGCCATCACCTGAGCGATCTGCATGACCTGCTCTTGGTAAAGAATAATGCCGTAGGTAGGCGACAGCACTGGCTTTAGCAGCTCATGCTGGTAATCCGGGTGTGGGTAAGAGACTTCGGCTCGGCCGTGCTTACGGTTGATAAAGTCATCTACCATGCCCGACTGCAGCGGGCCAGGGCGAAACAGCGCCACCAAGGCGATCATATCGTCCAGGGAGTCGGGCAGCAGGCGCTTGATGAGCTCCTTCATGCCTCGGGATTCAAGCTGGAACACCGCCGTGGTCTCGGCGCGTTTGAGCATCTCGAAGGTGGGAGCGTCATCCAGCGGGATACTGTCGATATTAAGCGGTCCCTGGCCGTTAACGCTGCGCACTTTGTCGACCATCTCCAGCGCCCAGTCGATAATCGTCAGCGTCCGCAGACCCAGGAAGTCGAACTTAACCAGCCCGGCCTCTTCAATATCGTTTTTATCGAATTGAACCACCAAACCAGCGCCATCTTCATCGCATAGCAGGGGTGAAAAATCTGTTAATTTGGTAGGCGCAATCACCACGCCCCCGGCGTGCTTGCCGGTGCCACGCGTGGTGCCCTCTAACTTGAGGGCCATCTCCCAGATCTCTTCGGCCTCTTCATCATTACCGATAAACTCTTTAAGCGCTGGCTCCTGCTCAATCGCTTTGGAAAGGGTCATGCCCACTTCAAAGGGAATCAGCTTGGAGAGCTTGTCGCCTAGCGAGTAGGGGCGGCCCTGGGCGCGAGCAACGTCACGCACCACGGCTTTGGCCGCCATGGTGCCAAAGGTAACAATCTGCGATACCGCATTACGACCATAGCGCTCGGCTACGTACTCAATGACTTTGTCGCGTTTCTCCATGCAGAAATCGACGTCAAAGTCGGGCATCGAGACACGTTCAGGGTTCAAAAAGCGCTCGAACAGCAGGTCGTAACCAATCGGGTCTAAATCCGTGATCTTCTGCGCGTAGGCCACCAGCGAACCGGCACCCGAGCCCCGCCCTGGCCCAACCGGCACACCGTTATCTTTCGCCCACTGGATAAAGTCCATCACGATCAGGAAGTAGCCAGGGAAGCCCATCTGGATAATAACGTTGAGCTCGAACTCAAGCCGCTCACGGTAGCGCTGGTCAATCGCTTTAAACTCATCACTATCGCGGGGATAGCGTTCAGCGGGGAACAGAAAATCAAGACGATCCGTCAGGCCATCGTGGGAGACCTTGCGGAAGAACTCATCCTGGGTCATGCCCTCAGGAATTTCGAACTCGGGTAGGAAAATTTCGCCCAGGCGCACATCCACGCTGCAGCGCTCGGCGATCATGACGCTGTTTTCCAGCGCTTCAGGAATATCGGCGAATAGCGCTGCCATTTCTTCGGGGCTTTTTAGGTACTGCTCTTCAGTGTAGCGGCGCTCGCGGCGCGGATCGTCCAGCGCTCGGCCTTCGCCAATTGCCACGCGTGTTTCGTGGGCCCAAAAATCGTCGCGCTCTAGAAAACGCACGTCGTTAGTGGCCACCACCGGTGTGCCTGTCTCAATAGCCAACTTAACGCTGGCATGCACGCAGGCTTCTTCCAACGGGCGGCCGGTACGCACTAACTCCAAGTAAAAACGCTCGGGAAACGCCGCCTGCCACTCTTTAAGCATCTGACGCGCTTCAGGCTCGTGGTCAGACAAAAGGTGACGACCAATTTCTCCTTCCCGCGCACCGGAGAGTGCAATCAGGCCTTCGTTTTGCTCTAACACCCACTGCTTATCGAGAATAGCGCGTCCCTGACGCTGTCCGTGTGTCCACCCCTTCGAGATCAATTCGGTCAGGTTTCGATAGCCAACGTCGTTCATCGCAAGCAACGTTAGCCGGTAGGGATGGGATTCATCGTGAGGATTTTGCAGCCATAAATCGCTGCCGATAACCGGCTTCAACCCCGCCCCCTGGGCGGCTTTGTAAAACTTAACCAAACCAAACAGGTTGGTTTCATCGGTCAAGGCCAGCGCCGGCATCGCCCGTTCAGCGGTGGTACTGACCAGCGACTTGAGCTTAACCAGGCCGTCGACCAGGGAGTATTCACTGTGTAAACGTAGATGGACAAACGGAACCGTCATGACACTCTCAGCAAATAAAGAAACGGACTTAAAGCAGCGCTAATTGACGCTGAACGGGAGCAAAACTGCGGCGATGGTCGGGCAACGGCCCATGGGCTGCCAGCGCGGCGAGATGCTCTTTGGTGGGATACCCTTTATGGCGGGCAAAGCCATACTCAGGATAGCGCATATCCAGCGCTACCATCTGCGCATCTCGGGCGACTTTAGCCAAAATCGACGCTGCGGCAATGGCGCAGTGGCGTGCATCGCCCTTTACCACGGCTTGGCCGGGCAGGAGATGGCCGGGTAATTTGTTGCCATCTACCAGCAAATATTCCGCCGCAGGTGCCAGCGTATCGATCGCCCGACGCATGGCCAGGTGGGTGGCGTGGTAAATATTCAGTGCATCCACTTCAGCCGCGCTCGCTTCTGCCACGGCAAAGGCCAGTGCTCGCTCGCGAATCTGAAGATCCAACGCTTCACGCTTGCCGGCGGTAAGCTTTTTTGAGTCGGTGAGACCGTCAATCGGTTTGGTAGGATCAAGGATCACTGCGGCGGCGACCACGCTGCCTATCAGCGGGCCACGACCCACTTCATCCACCCCGGCTAACAGCTCGCCGCCATAGGCAATCTCAAGTGGCGGAAAATCCGCATGCTCAATACACCAGCGCTCAATCGACATGCTTTTATTCGTCATAAACCGTCTCTAGGGGCTGGCCCGCCACTAGCTGGCTAATCGCCTCAGCAGCGCGACGACTGGCGTTACGCTGAAGGGTGGCATGCATCGTGGCAAAGCGTGTTTCCAAAGCGTGACGGCTAGCGTCGTCTGCTAGCATGGCACCCAACCGTTCGGCAATCGCCTCAGGTGAGGCGGCATCCTGGATCAGTTCCGGCACCAGAGTTTCTTGAGCAATCAAGTTGGGCAGCGATACCCAGCGCGTTTTCACTAGCCGCTTAGCCAGCCAATGCGTCATCGGTGCCATCTTGTACGCGACCAGCATAGAGCGATGACATAGCATCGCCTCCAACGCGGCAGTGCCCGAGGCCAGCAGAACGATGTCGCTAGCCACCATGGCTTCGCGAGCCTGACCATCCAAGAGCGTCGTGCGCTCGGTGAGCAGGGGATAGTGCGTCAGCAACATACTGATTTCACGGCGGCGGTCGGGCGTTGCTGCGGGGATAACGACCTGAAGCTCGGGCTGACGCTGACAGAGCTGCTCGGCAGCGGCAAGAAAGGTATCACCCAGGAAACGGACTTCATTGGCTCGGGAGCCGGGCAATAGCGCCAACACCGGGCGATCCAGGGCTAATGCTAGCTCTTGACGGGTGGCAGCGCGGTCATTTTGAAGCGGCATTTCGTCTGCCAGGGGATGCCCCACAAACGCCACAGGCACGCGATGCTCACGATAGAAAGCGGCTTCAAAAGGAAGCAAGGTCAGCATGCCATTTACCGACTTGGCGATACCTTTTACGCGCCCCTGGCGCCACGCCCATACCGAAGGACTCACATAGTGAGCGGTGGTAATACCCGCCTGACGGAGCTGGCGCTCCAGGCCTAAATTAAAGTCTGGTGCATCAATACCCAGCATAATGTCAGGCTGCCAGGCCAACGCTTCGGCTTTTAATGTACGCCGCACACGGATCAATTCGGGGAGGTGCTTTAGTACTTCGACCAGCCCCATCACAGCGAGAGTTTCTAGAGGAAAGCGGCTCTCCATGCCTTCAGACTGCATGCGCGGCCCACCGATGCCACGAAACTCGACGCCTGAGTAACGTGCTTTAAGTTCACGCATCAGACCAGCGCCGAGAATATCGCCAGAGAGTTCCCCGGCCACGATATAAACACGTTGCAGGGTCATAAGAAGTTCAGCATGGGTTAGCGAGTGATACCGCGGGTCGAACGCTCAATAGAAGCAGCAAAATGCTCAACCTCGGGTATATCAAAACGACTGCGCATTTCGATTAGCGCCTGCTCCGTTGTTAGGCCTTGGCGATAGACTATCTTATAGGCAGTGGTAAGCGCGCTGATCGCTTCACGGCTAAAGCCACGCCGCTTCAAGCCCACCAGATTAAGACCTCTCGCTTCCGCAGGATTGCCATTAATCATTATATAAGCAGGCGTATCCTTGGTAATAATCGAGCCACCCCCTGCCATGGCGTGATCGCCAAAGTGGCAGAACTGATGCACCGCCGCCAAGCCACCGAGGATGACATAGTCGCCGATGGTAACATGGCCAGCCAAGGTGACCTGATTGGCTAAAATACAGTCGTTACCGATAACGCAGTCATGGCCAACATGTACATAGGCCATAAACAAGTTGCGTGAGCCAATAGTGGTTTCATTGCGATCCTGAACCGTGCCCCGATGCAGCGTCGCACCTTCGCGTATCACATTGTCATCGCCCATCACTAAACGCGTGGGTTCACCTGCATACTTTTTATCCTGACAATCCTCTCCCACCGAGGCGAACTGAAAAATGCGTGTACGCTCACCCAGCGTAGTGGGACCCTTGACCACCACATGGGGGCCAATCACAGAACCAGCCCCGATGGTGACGTCGGGGCCAATAATGCTAAAAGGGCCGACGGCAACGTCGTCTGCAAGCTGCGCCGTTGGGTCGACCAGGGCAGTAGGATGTATCAAGCCACCTTCCTCTCAGCACAAATAATTTCCGCTTCGCAGGCCAGATCACCATCAACGGTGGCACGGCACGCGAACTTCCAAATACCGCGCTTACCTTTAATAACATTAGCTTCTAATGTAAGCTGGTCACCTGGCATGACCGGACGCTTGAAACGCACTTTATCACTACCCACGAGATAGTAGACGTAGCCATCTGCAGGCAGTTTATTAACCGTTTTAAAACCGAGAATGCCACACACTTGGGCAAGCGCTTCGACCACCAGCACGCCGGGCATAATCGGATGGTGCGGAAAATGGCCATTGAAGAACGGCTCATTGATGCTGACATTCTTATACGCAACGATAGACTCACCGATGGCTAGCTGCGTTACTCGATCCACCAACAAAAAAGGATAACGGTGGGGCAAGTATTCGCGAATTTCATTGATATCCATAACCATCGTAGTAACCCCTAAAATGTCAAAATGCCTGATAACGCCAAGCAAACCCCAGCGCTCCTGCTGGTTAAAAGGCAGTGGATTATAACGCGCTGCTATTTAGCCTCAAGCCAGTAGTGAATAAAATTTACGCAGCGCTGATTATTCACGCTGTTTTTTTTCCACTTTTGCCAATCGCTTAGCGATATCATCAAGCTGTTTAAAACGCACTGCATTTTTCCGCCACTGCGTATTGCTCATGGCTCCGGTACCCGAGGAGTAGACACCCGGCTCATGAATAGAGTTTGTTACCAAACTCATACCCGTCACCTGAACCCCATCGCAAATCGTTAGATGGCCCGATAATCCTACACCACCCCCCAGCATACAGTGCTTGCCTACTTTGGTAGAGCCAGCGATGCCCACACAGCCCGCTAATGCGCTGTGATCGCCAATGATCACGTTGTGGGCAATTTGCACCTGGCTATCAATTTTGACGTCATCACCAATCACCGTATTTCCCAGCGCTCCCCGATCAATACTAGAGCAACTGCCTACTTCTACGTCATCGCCCAGCACAACACCACCCAACTGTACAATTTTGTGCCAGCCAGCGCCGTCGTGAGCAAAGCCAAACCCATCGCCACCAATGACGCAGCCACTCTGCAAGATCACCCGCTTACCAATCACCACGCCATGGCAAACAGTAACGTTGGCATGCAAACGTGTTCTCTCTCCAAGCTGGCTATCCGCCCCCACCACGCTGCCTGCGCCAATCACCACGCGGTCACCCAGCACCACACCGGCCTCGATCACCGCGTGAGCCTGGATGGAGACACCGGCGCCTAGCTGAACGTCATCGGCCACGACCGCCGTTGGGTGAATGCCGACAACATCGCGTGTAGGCAGCGGATCAAACAGTTGGGATAGCTTGGCATAGCCCAGATAAGGGTTATCGATTTCCAGACGCGGTACAGGACAATCCTTACCATACTCAGGGTGCAGTAACACAGCCGCTGCCTTAGTCGTCGCCAAATCCTTTAAGTAGGCGCGATTAGCTAAAAAAGCTACCTGATCTGGCTGCGCTTCTTTTAGCGTTGCCAGACCACGTATCGGCTGCTGTGCGTTGCCACTAAAGGCTATGCCCAAGTGGCGCGCAATGTCTGCGAGAGTAAGGTGATGAGAAGCGTGCGTCATGGGAACCCAGGGAAGCGTTGGTGCAGTTAGGCCACACCATCCGTCGTTTAAAGTTAGTTCAAAGTGTCGAATATCTGGGTGACTTCGTCGGTCAGATTAGGCAAGTCTACTCCGGAATGGAGTACGCCCTGCGGTTCGACAAGAACATCAATACCGTGGCGCTCTAATACTTGAGCGACCGCCTGCTCCAGCTTCGGCTCAGCACCTTCTAAAAACTGCTGCTCAGAACGCTGCTGTGCCTGCATAATTTCTTGGCGGAGTTGCTCGAAACGGCCGCCCTTCTCCTGTAATTCGCCAATTAGCGCCTCACGCTGCGACTGCGCCATAGACTCGCCTTCGTCCTGCAGGCGCTGCTGTAGCTGCTGTAACTCATTGCCCAAGCTCTGCGCTTCACGCTGCTGACTACCGATCTGACCTTCAAGGCTACTTAGCGATGCTTGAGCCGACTGGGTATTCATCAGCGCCGCACGCCAGTCAAGCACTGCCACTTCCGCTGCGTGAGCAGGCAAAACCATGGCGCCTAACAGGCATACTACCACTGTCAGTTTACGCATCGTATCAACTCCTTAGGTCACGCTAGCACGCACCACCATGGCGCGTGATCTAGCAAATTAAAACGTTTGCCCGAGTGAGAACTGGAAGAACTGCGTGTCATCGCCACTCTCGTCGTTCAATGGCTCGGCGATGCTGAAGGTCAGCGGTCCGACCGGCGTCAGCCAAGAGAGGCCAATGCCGGCACTGTAGCGCAAGTCACCTAAGTCAACGCCAGAGCTACACTGCTGCCGCCCCACATCCGCATCCATCACATCGTAACAAGAGCTTAAGAAGGTATTACCACCGTCCACAAAGAACGATGTTTGAAGCGAACGCTGGTCTTCAATAAACGGCATCGGAAAGATGATCTCCGCACTACCTTCGATAGAGATGTTACCGCCCAAGGTACGATCACGACCGCCTTCATTCGCTGGTGTAGTGCGCTGCCCCAGGGTGTTCGACGTGAAGCCACGTACCGAGCCCAAACCACCTGCATAGAAGTTTTCATAGAAGGGGAATGGGTCATTGCCACCCAGTGTATTGGCATAACCTATGTTGCCGGTAAACTTGAGCGCCCAGGTATCGTCATCACTCATTGGGAAAAGCTGCTGGGCTCGCGCACGAAGCTTGTAGTACTCCGCATCGCTACCCGGCGCGCTTGTCTCTAGTGACAAGCGCTGGTAGTTACCAGCTGTCGGCATAATACCCCGGTTGAGGTTGTTGCGTGTCCAACTGGCCGTCAGTTTCAGACTTTGCGCATCCTCGCCCTGGTCTTCTACATAGCGGCGAATTTCTGAGGCTGTATCGAAGTAGGTTTTAACCGTTAGGTCTTCAATGCTGGCGCCGAAATTAAGCCGCGATAGCTCGCTAACGGGATAGCCGAAGTTGATACCGGCACCATAGGCATCTGTCGAGAACGTCGAAATATCAGAATCGGCGTAATCGGTTTCACGATAGAACACATTGTAGCCGCGGGAAATACCATCCAGCGTCCAGTAGGGGTCAGTGAAACCAAAGTTTACGCTGGTAAAGGTATCACTGCGCTGAGCACCGATGTTGACGCGGTTACCCGTCCCCAGGAAGTTGTTTTGAGACAGCCCAACACCGTAAATAACCCCCGCGCTTTGTGAGAAGCCCACACTGGCAGAAACTGAACCGGAAGGCTGCTCTTCAACGTTATAGGTGACGTCCAACAAGTCTGGCTCGCCAGGTACGGGCTGGGTATCCACCTCGACTTGGCTAAAGAAGCCCAGCCGTTCAAGACGCTGACGAGACTGCGTGATGGCATCAGTTGACGCAGGGGCGCCTTCTAACTGAATCATTTCACGACGCAGGACTTCATCTTGGGTCGTGGTATTACCAAAGAACTCAATGCGGCGCACGTAAGCACGCTCACCCGGGTTAACGGCAATGACTAGATCAACGGTTTCACCGTCACCTGACATTTCAGGGACACCTTCAATCTCAGCAAAGGCAAAGCCCTCGGCACCAAGACGCTGGCGCAGTGCTTCGGTTGAGGCGTTCACATCACCACGGGAGAAAATTGCTCCCTCCTCGATGGTAAGCAACTGACGGGCTTCACTCTCACTAATCTGCAGATCACCGACAAAACGAATGTTACCCACGCGGTATTGATTACCTTCATCAACGTTCAGGGTAATAAAAATCTCGGATTTTTCGGGGCCAATCGACACTTGGGTCGAGGTAACGTCAAAGTTGACGTAACCGCGATCCAAGTAGAATGAACGCAGTCGTTCAATATCGCCGGACAGCGCTTCACGGGAGTACTCATCGCTAGAGAACCAGCCAAAAAAGCGCCCTGCTCGGTCATTCAGCTCAAATACGTTGCGCAGCGTTTCGTCATCAAAAGCGTCATTGCCGACAATATTAATCTGTCGGATTTTGGCAACTTCACCTTCGTTGATATTGATATTGACCTGCACACGGCCTTCATCAACTTCTTCAACCTCGGTATTTATACTGGCACTGTAACGGCCCTGAGATTGGTAAACGCCCTCAAGCTCACGCTGAATTTCTTCTAGCGTGGATAGCTCTAGCACCTGGCCTTCTGAGAGGCCCGATTGGCGCAAACCATTGCGCAAATCGTCTTCGGATATTTGGTCGTTACCGCTAATCTGTAGCCGCGCGATGGTCGGTCGTTCGACCACTTGAATGACGAGAACATCACCCTCGCGTGCTAACGAGACATCATCAAACAATCCCGTTGCAAACAAGTCACGCGCAGCGGCAGCAAGCTGCTGCTCGCTGACGCGGTCATTGGCACTCACCGGAAATGCATTAAAGACCGAGGCGGCAGATACCCGCTGTAGTCCTTCCACTCGAATGTCTGAAACATCAAAGGATTGTGCTTGGGCGCCGCTGGCGCCTGCCAGCAAGAGTGCCGCCATTCCAAGGGTCTTGATTTTCATGCAGTCAATTCGCTCGCGTTGGTCTGCCCATCATTCCAGAAAGGCACCATATACATTTGTGCAGGCAGATGACAAGGCATCCTGCGCGCTACACGCGTCATTACCACAGGCGCATCAGATCAAAATAGAGTGCCATCAGCATCAGGGTGCCAACCATGGCAAGCCCAATGCGTAATCCTAAAGCTTGTGTTTTTTCAGATACTGGCCGTCCACGCACGACCTCCATAAAATAATAAAGCAAGTGACCGCCATCGAGCACCGGGATGGGCAGTAAATTCAGCACCCCCAGGCTAATGGAAAGATACGCTAGAAAGCCAACAAACGCTTCCATTCCCGCTCGTGCCGAGTCGCCAGAAACTTGCGCAATGGTAATTGGCCCTGACAAATTGGAAGGCGAAATAAGCCCCACCAACATTTTCCGTATTGCGTCTACGGTTAATAGCGTCATTTCTCCGGTACGCGACAGCGCCTGTCCTACGGCCTCTATGGGGCCATAGCGGATTTCACGCTGAAACTCCTCCGGCCATTCCACTTGCTGGGCGCCTGCGCCAATATAACCAATCTCAACACCAGTCTCTAAGCTATTACGCCCTGGCGTTAAGTCGACGGTTGCCTGCTGTCCATCACGCTCAAAAGTGAGCTGCAGCGACTGCTCAGGATTACCTCGCACAATATTAACGAAGTGCATCCAATCATCCACTGGCTCACCGTCAATCGCCACCATAACATCGCCAGGCATAAGACCGGCCTGTTCTGCTGCTTCTCCGCTGACTACCTGACCTAAGATAGCGGGAAAGTCAGGCTGCCACGGGGTAATACCCAGTGTTTGCAACGGTTGTGGTGGATCTTGGCGAACTAAATAATCGGTCACCGGTAAAACGTAGCGCTGCGTATCAGTTGCCCCTTCAGGGCGCGCGTCTATACCAAGCTCCCCACTGAAACCAATAATGGATATTAGCTTCAAATTCACATCTTCCCAGGAGCGCATGGCATCGCCCTGGATAGCGACGATTTCATGACCGTGCGCTAAACCCGCCTGTTCTGCAGGTGAGTCAGACGCCACACTGCCCACCATCGGCGAGACCACGGTGGTACCCGCCACAAACAGTGCCCAGTAGGCAACGATGGCCAGTAAGAAGTTAGCAATAGGTCCCGCCGCCACAATAGCAATGCGCTGCCATACTGTCTTGCGATTAAACGCCTGATCGAGCTGATCGGCAGGTACCGGGGCTTCACGCTCATCCAACATTTTCACATAGCCACCCAGCGGAATGGCAGCTATCGCAAACTCGGTTCCCTGACGATCAACCCTGGACCAAAGCGGCTTGCCAAACCCCACCGAGAAGCGAAGCACTTTTACGCCGCAGCGACGCGCCACCCAAAAATGGCCGAACTCGTGAAAGGTCACTAACAGGCCCAACACCACTATAACCGCTAAAATATTCTGTATCAGGCCCACACTACACTCCTTAATGCCCCGCTTTTAACGACCTGCTCAGCGAATGCTTAAGCGGACCACCTGGTTACCAGCTCAACGGCTTGATCACGCGCCCACTGATCCGCGGCCAATACGCTTTCTAAACTCTCGGCACAGCCCTCAGAAGGCCGGGATAACACCTCTGTTACCAGTTGCCCAATCTCTGTAAAGCCGAGCTTGCGCTGTAAAAAAGCGTCCACCGCCACTTCGTTGGTCGCATTCAGGACAACCGGGGCTACCCCGCCTTGCAGCATAGCGTCACGCGCTAAGTTCAAGCAGGGAAAAAGAGCCTCATCTGGCGCCTCAAAATCTAGACGTGCCACTTGGAAAAGATCCAGCGATTCAACACCGGCGTCAATACGCTCAGGCCAAGCGAGTCCATAGGCAATAGGCGTGCGCATATCGGGATTACCCAGCTGCGCAATGACCGAACCATCATGATACGCCGCCATGGAGTGAATCACGCTTTGCGGGTGCACGACCACCTGGATTTGATCAGGCGTTGCATCAAATAACCAGCAGGCTTCGATAAGCTCCAGCCCTTTATTCATCAGCGTGGCGCTATCAACGGATATTTTACGTCCCATGGACCAATTTGGATGAGCACAGGCCTGCTCTGGCGTTACCTTGGCAATGTCTTCAGCCGTCCAGCCTCTAAACGGCCCGCCAGAAGCCGTTAGCAGCAATTGTCGAACGCCGTGTTTAGCAAGACCGCCGCGATGGTCGGAGGGTAGACACTGGTAGATGGCATTATGTTCGGAATCAATTGGCAGTAGTGTCGCGCCTGAACGGGAAACTGCGTTCATAAACAGCGCGCCGCTCATTACCAGTGCTTCTTTGTTGGCTAGCAGCACGCGCTTACCAGCTTCAGCCGCCGCTAGCGCTGACAGCAAACCGGCAGCACCTACGATCGCCGCCATCACACAGTCAACGCTTGGATCCCGAGCAACCTCGCATAATGCTTCTGGACCAGAATTTACCTCGGTAGGCAGCCCTGCGCGCTTAAGCTGCTGACGTAACCATGCCGCGTCGGCTTGATTATGCAGTACAGCCACTGCTGGGCGGTGCGCTAAACACTGCTTCAGTAAGGACTCTTTCGAAGTATGCGCAGTTAACGCATGGACGGCGTACCGGTCGGGGTGGCGGGCAATAACATCCAGTGTGTTAGTCCCGATAGAGCCTGTCGATCCAAGCACCGTTACACGCTGTATAGGTGATGGACTCATAGGGAGAGCACCTGAACCAGCACTTGAATGTACAACAGTGCGAATAAGGGAACTGCCGCTGTTAAACTGTCCATTCGGTCTAAAACGCCACCGTGCCCAGGCAATAACTGGCTTGAATCTTTAATGTTTCGATAGCGCTTGAGCATGCTTTCCAGCAGATCCCCAAGCACGGAAATCAGCGTTACAAGGGCAGTAACAATCAGTAGTGCGATGCCAGCGGCCACACCCAGCGGCTGCCAGAGCGCAAACGCTAGCGCCAGCAGTGACGTTGCTACCAGACCGCCAACGACACCTTCCCAGGATTTACCTGGGCTTACGCGGGGCGCGAGCTTACGCCTTCCCCAACGGCGACCAGCGAAATAAGCACCGATATCGGCAACCCATACCAGCAAAAGCACAAATAGAAGCCAAATAGCGCCGCTATCACGCAATATATTAAAGCCGACCCAGCAGGGCAACAGTACCCACAACCCCATTAACAAACGGCGTGGCGTTGCCTGCCACTGCTGACTTGCATCAGGGTATTGAGTGACCCAGTATAAATTGAGCAGCCACCCAAGCGCGGCAATCCACAGCGGCCACATGGCAAATGCAGCGCCGCTCAGCCACATCACCACCATCATTAGTGCTAACCCCGCCACTAACAAAAGGCGGTTACGCTGGCGAACTACGCCGGCCAGATTGGTCCACTCCCACGCTCCTAACAAGACCATAAGTGCAGTAAACAGTGCAAAAGCACCGCCTTGTAATCCAAACAGGCCGATTAGCGTTAAGGGAGCCAACCAGGCTGCGGTAATAATCCGCTGTCTAAGCACCTTGGGCCTCAATTTGTTCGTCTGTCATACCAAAGCGACGACGTCGCTGACAGAAGTCGTTTAACGCTGCATCAAAAGCTTCCGCGCCAAAATCAGGCCATAACAGCGGTGAAAAATGCAGCTCTGCGTAGGCCAACTGCCAGAGCATAAAGTTAGATAGCCGTTGCTCGCCGCTGGTGCGAATGCACAGATCCACCGGCGGGACATCATCAATCCCTATTGCCTTATCAAAGCAAGCTTCATCAATGGCTGAAGACGCTAGCTCGCCTGCCGCCACCTGCTCTGCCAAACTGCGAGCAGCGCGTATAATGTCCCACTGACCACCGTAATTCGCTGCAATCACCAAGTGCATACCCGTATTGTGTGCCGTCAACCCTTCAGCACGCTGGATATGCTTTTGTATCGCATGAGAAAAACCACGCTGTTCGCCAATGATGGAAAGACGAACATTACGCTCATTTAGCTTTTTGACTTCACGCTTGAGAGCCATTAAAAACAGCTCCATCAGCGCGTTGACTTCCGCCGCTGGGCGTTTCCAATTTTCACTGGAGAAGGCAAACAGGCTTAACGTTTTCACTTCACGTTCAGCGGCTCGCTGAATCACCGCACGAACGGCCTCTACCCCGGCGCGATGCCCACGAACCCCTGAAAGCCCACGCGCGCGCGCCCAGCGATTATTACCGTCCATAATGATGGCAACGTGAGCTGGCGGGGCTTCCCCGGTTAGCGAAGAAGCGTCGGCGTCGCCACGCTGTTCTTCAGGAAGCTGCGGTGACGTCATGGATTCTCGCACCAAAGATCAATCATAAAAAAACCAGCCAGAGTGTGGCAAAACGGGCAGCTTAAGCTGCCCGCGACTTAATAAAGCACAGGCTTATACCTGCATGAGGTCCTGCTCTTTTGCGACCAGCGCTTTATCAATCTCAGCGATATATTTATCGGTCAGCTTTTGAATTTCATCTTCACCTTGACGCTGATCGTCTTCGGTAATCTCTTTATCTTTTAGTAACGACTTAAAGTCGCCATTGGCGTCACGGCGCACATTGCGCACGGCCACACGGGCATTCTCGGCTTCGCTGCGCGCCTGTTTGATATAGCCTTTGCGAGTTTCTTCGGTGAGCATCGGCATCGGCACACGAATTACATTACCTGCACTTGCCGGATTCAAACCAAGATCAGACGTCATAATGGCTTTTTCGATCTTCTGCACCATGCCCTGTTCCCAAGGTGCAATGCTCAGCGTACGACCATCTTCAACGTTAATCGAGGCTACCTGGCTTAGCGGTACCGGACTGCCGTAATAATCTACAGTGACCGCGTCCAGAATGCTCGGATGAGCACGGCCAGTACGAATTTTATTGAAGTTAGTATTCAGCGCCTCAACGCTTTTTTTCATGCGCGATTCGGCATCTTTCTTAATATCGTTGATCACGTCATTACCCTCTGTATATCAGCGTGCCTTCCTTGCCACCTACTACCAGGTTCAGTAGGGCACCAGGCTTATTCATGTCAAATACCCGCACCGGCATATTATGGTCACGTACCAGGCAGATAGCGGTCAAATCCATAACACCTAACTTTTGATCCAAGGCGTCATCGTAAGAGAGCTGGTCATATTTCACAGCATCCGGATGTTTTACCGGGTCTTTATTGTAGACACCATCCACTTTGGTCGCCTTGATAACAACATCGGCGTCCACTTCAATACCGCGCAAACAGGCGGCAGAATCGGTGGTAAAAAAGGGGTTACCCGTTCCTGCAGAGAACAGTACAACATCCCCTGAAGTTAAATAGCGAATGGCAGTGCGGCGATCATAGTGTTCGACAACACCACTCATTGGGATAGCGGACATGACACGTGAACGAATATTTGAACGCTCTAAAGCATCACGCATGGCCAAGGCATTCATGACCGTCGCCAGCATTCCCATATGGTCGCCCGTTACACGATCCATCCCTGCTTCATTAAGCGCTGCGCCGCGGAACAAGTTGCCACCGCCAATCACGATACCTACTTGCACGCCGATGCCGACCAGTTGGCCAATTTCCAGCGCCATGCGGTCGAGCACCTTAGGATCAATACCAAAATCGTGCTCACCCATCAGCGCTTCGCCCGAAAGCTTGAGCAAAATACGCTTGTATTTTGACTTAGAGCTCTCTGCTTTGCCCTTCGCGGGTGCTACGTGGGGGGTAGGCTCTTGAACATCACGTGACATGGCATCTCTCCTGAGGCAGACCTGAACACAGGCAGGCGGGGCAGACCCTGAGTATAAACAAACGAATTATACAAGGGCCGTATACGCGAAGGCGTGCGCTCGCGCGCACGCCATCTTGTTTCTGAAACCTCTGACCTCAGCGACGGCCAGCCTGTTCCATAACTTCTTTAGCAAAGTCGACTTCTTCTTTCTCAATACCTTCGCCAACTTCAAAGCGCGTAAAGCCAACCACTTCGCCACCTGCTGCTTTCACAAACTCAGCAACCGATTGGTTCGGGTCTTTAACAAACGGCTGCTCAGTCAGGCTGTTTTCTGCCAGGTACTTTTTCAAGCGACCTTGAACCATCTTCTCAGCGATCTGTTCTGGCTTGCCGGCCATGTCAGGCTGCGCCAGGATAATCGCTTTTTCTTGATCAAGCTGCTCTTGGGGCATATCGGCAGGCAACGCTACGGCAGGATTGATCGCCGCTACGTGCATGGCAACGTCTTTTGCGACTTCCGAATTACCACCGGTCAGCACGGTCAGAACGCCAATGCGGCCACCGTGGACATATTCGCCCACCAGACCACCTTCGGTCGCGTTAACGACAACGGCACGACGCACACCAATGTTCTCACCAATTTTCTGAACTAGCTGCTCGCGTGCAGTTTCCAGTTCGCCGCTCATCACTGCAGCGACATCTTCGCTTTTAGCAGCGAAGAAAGCACCGGCGATTTTATCAGCGAACGCAATGAAGTTGTCATCGCGTGCGACAAAATCGGTCTCGGAGTTGATTTCGACCATTACACCGTAGCTTCCGTCTTCTGCTACGCGCGTAACAACAACACCTTCAGCTGCGATACGATCAGCTTTCTTCGCGGCTTTGAGGCCTGAATTTTTGCGCAGGTTTTCGATTGCAACTTCGATATCGCCGTCCGTTTCGGTGAGTGCTTTTTTACACTCCATCATGCCGAGACCGGTACGTTCGCGAAGTTCCTTAACCTGAGAGGCGCTGATAGCTGCCATGAGAATTCACCTCTGAAATGGTTCTATGAGAGTAAGACGCAACACAGAGTATAGGCACGATAGATGACCATTACGTATCACTCTGCGCAGCGGGACCGGCATCAAGTAACCGGAAAAATCGATCCGCCTAGGCTGTTTCCTCTAGTGCGGGAAAAAGGGGGCAGAGCCCCCTTCCTCTCGATGCGGCACATCTGCTTACCGCATCCACTACGACCATTTATTCGGCAGTAGTGTTGTCCTCAGCTGCAGCGGCCTCTTCGGTCACTTCAACAAACTCTTTAGCGTTGCCGGCTTTGGCACGATCACACGCATCAGCAATTGCTTTTACGTAGATCTGGATAGCGCGGATAGAGTCATCGTTGCCTGGGATCACGTAATCAACGCCATCGGGGTTGGAGTTAGTATCCACCACGCCGATAACCGGGATGCCAAGCTTGTTGGCTTCGTTGATTGCGATACGCTCATGGTCAACGTCGATGACGAACAGTGCGTCAGGTAGACCGCCCATGTTCTTGATGCCGCCGATAGAACGCTCAAGCTTGTCTTGCTCGCGAGTCGCCATCAAGACTTCTTTCTTGGTCAGCTTCTCAAACGTACCGTCTTCACGCATTACTTCAAGATCACGCAGACGCTTGATGGACTGGCGAATGGTCTTGAAGTTAGTCAGCATGCCGCCCAACCAGCGATGGTTGACGAACGGCTGGCCGCTACGGTTCGCTTCTTCTTTAATTACCTTGCTAGCGCTGCGCTTGGTGCCAACAAACAAAATTTTGTTGTTGGATGCCGCCATCTTCTCGACCACGTCGATCGCTTCGTTCAGCGCCGGCAAGGTGTGTTCAAGGTTGATGATATGAATCTTGTTGCGCGCACCGAAGATAAATTTGCTCATTTTCGGGTTCCAGTACTTAGTCTGGTGACCGAAGTGAGCACCTGCTTTAAGCAGGTCACGCATATTAACGTGAGACATGGTAAAACTCCTCAAACTCGGGTTAGGCCTCCACGCACCCCATGGATCCGACCGTTGACCACGTTAGACGCTGCCAGCGGCACCCGGGACCATGTGCCGGTGCATGTGTGTTTTTAAGGCTTGATGTTTTTAGTGATTAATCAAGCATCGCACTCGTTCGCGAGCACGCTGCGGATTCATTGCCCTGCCCTACTGCGTACCCCCTAGCCAGTAAAGAAGCTTGGAATCACGATTGCAGGAAAGCGCGCGGCTTTATACCATAGATCATTGCCAAGATGAAGTCGCACCCCGTTTGACGGTTTTAAATTGCGCCATTCTATTTTCCATTCAGAACCCAAATCGAGCATTCATGAACGTTCCTATCAAGACGCCTTCTGAAATCGAACACATGCGCGAAGCCGGGCGCCAAGCGGCTCGCGTTATCGAAATGATTACCCCGCATATTCAGGCGGGCATCAGCACGGGTGAAATCGACCGTCTCTGCCACGACTATATTGTTAACGAACTGGGCTCCACGCCCGCACCCCTGAATTATCATGGTTTTCCAAAAGCGACCTGCACCTCGCTTAACCATGTGGTGTGTCACGGCATTCCTGACGATGCCAAGACGCTCAAAAAAGGCGATATCATGAACTTGGATATCACCGTTAAGACCGCCGACGGCTATCACGGTGACTCCAGCGTCATGTTCGTGATAGGCGAAACGATTCAAGGCGAGCGCCTATGCCGCATCACCCAGGAGTGTCTGTATAAAAGCATTGAACGAGTGAAGCCCGGCGTTCGCCTCTCTGAATTGGCCAAAGTGATCCAGAAGCACGCCGAAGAGCATAGCTACTCAGTGGTGCGTGACTTCTGCGGTCATGGTATTGGCGCAGAGTTTCACGAAGAGCCGCAGTTTTTGCACTATGACGGTTACGCGCCGGATGCGGATATCAAACTCGCTGCAGGCATGTGTTTCACTATTGAGCCGATGATCAACGTCGGCGGTTATAAAACCAAGGTGTTACGCGATGGCTGGACCGCCGTCACTAAAGATCGCAGCCTTTCGGCCCAGTGGGAGCATACGCTACTGGTCACTGAGACTGGTGTGGAAGTGCTGACGGCGCGCAGCGATGAAGACTTCAGTTTCTTGAACAACTGATGCTTCTTCACCACTACCGGTTTGAGCCGGACACCTCGCTCTATGACCTGGACGCTTTTCGCGCCGAGCTTGCCGGCTCGCGCTCCCCGGTCGCCCCCTTCAAAGCTGCGCTACGCGAACTGCAGGCGCGCCTGGATGAACAGTTTCGAAGCGGTGCGGATATTCGAGACTTAGTGCGCGGGCGCGCCTGGTATCTTGACCAACTGCTGGCGATTGCCTGGGAGCGGCATGCCTGGCCTGATGATAGCGTGGCGCTGGTGGCAGTGGGGGGCTATGGGCGTGGCGAGCTACATCCCCACTCCGACATCGACCTTTTGCTGCTACTTGAACAGGATGACGACACCGCTTACCGCGAACCTCTGACCGCTTTTATCACTTTCTTATGGGACATTGGCCTGGAAATCGGCCATAGCGTGCGTTCGCTCAACGACTGCGAACGGGAAGCCGAAGCAGACGTCACGGTGATCACCAATCTGCTCGAATCACGCTTGATTGCTGGCCCTGAGCGGCTACGAGAAGCCATGCGCGAACGCCTTAGCGCTGAACATATTTGGCCCGCCGACCGCTTCTTCGAGGCCAAGTGGCAGGAACAAATCTCCCGCCACTATCGCTATAACAACTCTGAATATCACCTGGAGCCAAACCTCAAAAGCTCCCCAGGCGGCCTGCGCGATATCCAAATGATCGGCTGGGTGGCCAAGCGCCACTTTGGTACCGAACAGTACACCGACATCGTCGCCAACGGTTTTATGAACGACGCTGAGCTGCGCATTTTAAGTCAGGGGCAGGCGTTTTTGTGGCAGGTCCGCTATGCCTTGCATATGCTGACCGACCGAGCCGAAGACCGGCTGTTGTTCGACCACCAGCGCACCATTGCTGAAATGTTCGGCTTTCGCGACACCCCCGAGCGCCTGGCCGTTGAGCAATTCATGAAACGCTACTACCGCCATGTCACGGCGCTGGCGGGCCTTAATGACATGCTGCTACAGCATTTTGACGAAGTGATCCTACGCGGCAAAGAGGCACTCACCACCGTTAAGCTGAACGAGCGTTTTGAAACCAAGGGCGGCTATATTCAGGTGCGTTCGCGCAACCTGTTCCGCGAGCGGCCAGCGGCGATGTTGGAACTCTTCCTGCTAATGGCCAAGCACCCTGAAATCGAAGGCGTGCGTGCCGACACTATCCGGCTGATTCGCGACCATCGTCATCAAATTGACGACCATTATCGGGAAGACCCGCGCCACCAACGGCTGTTTATGGCCATTATGCGCGCACCCGGTAATGTGCCGCGCCAACTGCGGCGCATGAATCGCTACGGCATACTGGGCAAGTACCTGCCCGAGTTTGGCCGCGCCGTAGGGCTGATGCAGCACGACCTGTTTCATATCTACACCGTTGATGCCCACACCCTGCGGCTGCTGAAGTTTCTGCACGGCTTCCGCAAACCCGAAGCCAAAGGCGACTTTCCGGTGGCCGCAGCACTGATGCAGCAGTTGCCCAAGCTGGATCTGCTGTGGATGGCCGGGCTATTTCACGATATCGGTAAGGGGCGTGGCGGTGATCACTCGGAGATCGGTGCCCGGGACGTGGAGCAGTTCTGCCTGCGCCACCATGTTTCGGCACACGACACCAACCTGGTCAGTTGGCTGGTTGAGCACCACCTGCTGATGTCGATGACCGCGCAAAAGCGCGATATTAGCGACCCGGATGTGATTCGTGATTTTGCGCTGATTGTGCGTAATGAAACCCGCCTGGATTACCTTTACGTACTCACCGTTGCCGATATCAATGCCACTAACCCAACGCTTTGGAACGGCTGGCGAGCATCACTGCTGCGTCAACTGCATGCCGAAACCAAGCGCGCCCTGCGCCGTGGCCTGAACAATCCGCCGGATCGCGACGACTGGGTGCGTGAAACCCGCACCGAAGCCCGCTCGCTATTACAAACCATTGGCGTCAACCGTGAACAAATTGACCTGCTTTGGGAGTCTCTCGGAGAAGACTACTTCCTTCAATACGCGCCCAGCGAAATCGTTTGGCAGACCCAGGGCATTCTTAATCACAACCAGTCGCCGCTGCCCCTGGTACTGATTAGCGCACCTACCGCCGATATGGCCGAAGGCGGCACCAAGGTGTTTATCCATACTCGCTCAGTAGATGATCTGTTTGCCGCCACCGCCGCCGCCATGGAGCAGCTAGGCCTTTCTATCCACGATGCACGCATCGCTACCTCGCACAATGACTGGACGCTGAACACCTTTATCGTTCTCGATAGCCACGGCCAGCCCATTCGTGACCCAGGCCACATCGAAGAGATGCGCCAGCACTTGGTCGAAGAGCTTGATGACCCTGATGACTACCCGACTATCGTCACGCGCCATACGCCGCGCCAGCTCAAGCATTTCAAAGTGCCGACTGAAGTGATCATTGAGCAAGACCCGGCTAATGAACGCACGCTGCTGGAACTCACCGCCCCCGACCGCCCAGGTCTTCTGGCCCGTGTAGGGCGTATTTTTATGGAGCAGGATATTTCTCTTTCTGCGGCTAAAATTGCCACCCTGGGGGAGCGGGTAGAAGACGTATTTTTCATTACCACCAAAGCTGGCGAGCCACTGACCGACCCCGAGCGCCAGCAGCAGTTGCGCGAGCGTTTGATTGAGGTGCTGGGAGTTTAAGGTAATTCACCGCATCCCGAGACTGACGCAGAGATTGAAGTGCCAAGCCTCGGGGCCGAGGGTAGGTTTCCGCGAGGGCGCTGTGAACCCATCCATGGGCGCTACTTTCGCCATCCATGGCGAAAGACCCTCGCTTCAACCTACCCTCGATCTCGTCTATCGGGTGCCAGTAAAAGCATTCATTGCAAAATCACAATCTCGATAGGTTTGAGCCTGCACCGAGGCTTGCCTATAATCGTCGGCTTACGCCAGCCAGCCACTAACGGACACGCCATGAACGCCGACCTCGACGCCCTGCATCCCTACCCGTTTGAAAAGCTGGCTGCGCTAAAGGCAGCGCTCACACCACCCGCAGAGCTTGCCCATATTCCGCTGACCATTGGCGAGCCCCAGCACGCGCCCTATCCCGCGGCGCTTGAGGCCTTGGTAGCCCATCAATTAGAAATGGCCCGCTACCCGGCAACCAACGGCTTGCCTGCGCTACGTGAAGCCATTGCGAGCTGGGCAACCCAACGCTTCCAGCTACGAGAACTCGATAGCGAGCGGCACATCGTTCCAGTCAACGGCACACGGGAGGCGATATTCGCCTTTGTGCAAGCTGCGCTGGACCGTACCCGCTCAGCGAAAGTCGCCGTCCCCAACCCGTTTTATCAGATTTACGAAGGCGCAACGCTGTTAGCCGGGGGCGAGCCGCTCTACCTGGACTGCACGGCTGAGAACGGCTTCCGCCCCGACATTGCTGCCGTCCCCGCCGCTACCTGGCGCGATGTACAGATCGTGTTTATTTGCTCACCGGGCAACCCCACCGGCGCAGTTACCCCACTCAATGAGTTCAAGCAACTGATTGCGCTGGCCGATGAGCATAATTTTATCATCGCCTCGGATGAGTGCTACTCAGAGCTCTACCTCGACGAAGCTGCCCCGCCGCCCGGGCTATTGCAAGCCTGCGCCGAGCTGGGTCGCGATGATTATCGCCGCTGCGTCGTATTTCACTCGCTCTCCAAACGCTCCAACTTGCCGGGGTTGCGTTCCGGTTTTGTGGCCGGCGATGCGGCCTTACTCACGCCGTTTAAGCGCTACCGCACCTATCACGGCTGCGCCATGTCGCTGCCGCTTCAGCATGCCTCGATCGCTGCCTGGCAGGATGAACTGCACGTGCGAGCCAACCGTGACGCCTACCGCGAAAAATTTAGCGCCGTCACCGATGTGCTTGCCCCCGTCATGGATTTCCCAGTACCCCAAGCCAGTTTTTACCTATGGCCTGCGGTGCCGGGGGGCGACGACATTGCCTTCACTCAGCGGCTATTTGCCGAGCAGCACGTTAGCGTACTGCCGGGAAGCCTAATGGGACGCACCGGTACCAGTGGCGTTAACCCCGGCGCGGGGCGCTTACGGCTAGCACTAGTGGCTGAATTAGCGCCCACGCTAGAAGCCGCCCAGCGTATTCGCCGACTAATCGAGCGTGGTTAGTCGGCTAGCCAAATTTGCTCATGGGTTATTTAAGGAGGCTATATGCTGACGCTGTATATCATTAACACCTGCGACACCTGCCGCAAGGCGCGCAAAGCGTTAGAAGAGAGAGGCATTGCGTTCAATACTCATGACCTGCGTAAAGACGGACTTTCGGCAGATCTCCTGGCGCATATTTTAAATCGCGTCCCTCTAGAAGACGCCGTTAACAAGCGCAGCAAAACCTGGCGCGACCTCTCTCAAGAGGAGAAAGTTACTTTCGATGCAGCCCCACAGCCACTGCTCATCAAATACCCGACGCTACTTAAACGGCCGCTGCTGGAAGTAGACGATAAAACCATGTTAGTGGGCTACCGTGATGGCGATTACGACACCCTGAATGGCTAGCCACTGACACGCACTTTTCTTTTCTCCATCACTACAGGACGACCCATTATGCTGAGCTTTGCGCTTGGAATCGGCACTCAAAACACTCAGGGCGACTGGCTGGAAATCTATTACCCGGCACCGCTGCTCAATCCCTCGGCAAGTCTGGTTGCCGCGGCACAACAAGCCCTGGATGCCCCACAAGGCAACGCCGCGATTAGCTTTTTGCCGGAAGACTGCACACGCTTGGCAAAAGCGCTAGAAGCTGCCGGGCACTCTGAGCAAGCAGAGCTTGCTGAAGCGCTGTCTGCTAGCCAGCGCCCGCTGGTGGCGATGTTTCTGGAATCAGACCAAGCCCCCCAAACGGCCCCAGAGGTGTATTTAAAATTACACTTACTGTCACACCGCCTGGTTAAGCCCCATGGTTTGGATCTCACCGGCATGTTTGGCCTACTGCGTAATATCGCCTGGACGAACGAAGGCGCGATCGATATTGAAGAACTCCCTGCCCGTCGTCTTAAAGCCCGTATGGCAGGGCGTGCGCTGTCCGTCGACTGTGTGGATAAATTCCCCAAAATGACCGATTACGTAGTGCCTACCGGCATCCGTATTGCCGATACCGCTCGCGTACGCCTGGGCGCCTACCTGGGCGAAGGCACGACCGTAATGCACGAAGGCTTCGTCAATTTCAATGCAGGCACTGAAGGCCCTGGCATGATCGAAGGGCGCATTTCAGCCGGCGTGATGGTTGGCAAAGGGTCAGATCTGGGCGGCGGCTGCTCCACCATGGGTACGCTTTCCGGTGGCGGCAATATTGTCATCAAAGTGGGCGAAGGCTGCTTAATCGGCGCCAATGCAGGTATCGGCATTCCGCTCGGCGACCGCTGCACAGTGGAAGCAGGCCTGTATATCACGGCAGGCTCTAAAGTAACCTTGCTGGATGACCAGGGCCAGGAAGTCAATACCGTAGCAGCCCGTGAACTGGCCGGGCAGGATGACCTGCTATGGCGTCGCAACTCTCAGAATGGTCGTATCGAGTGCTTGACCAACAAAAGTGCTATCGCCCTGAATGAGGCGCTGCATGCCCATAACTGAGCCGGCATCGCTGTCACCGACGCTCACGCTCGCCTTTGAGCTGCTGCGTCGCCCATCGGTAACACCGGACGACGAAGGCTGCCAAGAGCTAATGATCGAGCGCTTAACCGCGCTCGGTTTTCATATCGAGCGCCTGCCGTTTGGCGATGTGAAAAATTTTTGGGCCATACGCGGCCATCATGGCCCCGTGGTGGCCTTTGCCGGTCACACAGACGTAGTGCCCAGCGGCCCCTACATCAACTGGCAGCACCCGCCGTTTGAGCCCTGTATCGATGATGACGGGATGTTGTGCGGACGCGGCGCAGCGGATATGAAAGGCAGTCTGGCCTCAATGCTGACCGCCGTTGAACGCTTTGTGACCAACCACCCAGACCACGATGGGCGTATCGCCTTTCTGATCACTTCCGATGAAGAGGGGCCAGCGGTGGATGGCACACGCGCGGTGGTTGAGCATCTACGCGAACGCAATGAGCGCCTGGATTACTGCATCGTGGGCGAGCCTTCATCTACCGAACGCCTGGGTGATGTGATTAAAAACGGCCGCCGTGGTTCGCTTGGCGGCGTGCTACACATTAAAGGCGTTCAAGGCCATGTGGCCTACCCCCACTTAGCACGCAACCCGATACATCAGGCAATGCCCGCCCTTGATGCACTGGTCAACGAGCACTGGGATGCAGGCAACGACTTCTTCCCTGCCACCAGTTTTCAGATCTCTAATCTTCGCGCGGGCACCGGCGCGACCAACGTGATCCCCGGCGATGTGGAAGTGGTGTTTAACTTTCGCTTCTCAACCGAAGTCACGTATGAAGAACTCAAGACACGCACTGAGGCTATTTTATCCCAGCATCAGTTAGAGTATCAGGTAGACTGGACGCTTAACGGCGAACCTTTCCTAACCGCTGAAGGCGAGCTTGTCGATGCGGCCATCAAAGGCGTTGAAGCAGTCACCGGCCAACGCCCAACGCTCTCCACCAGCGGCGGCACCTCGGATGGCCGTTTTATTGCTACCCTAGGCGCCCAAGTGGTCGAACTTGGCCCGCTCAATGACACCATCCACAAGGTTAATGAGCGCGTTCGCGCCAGCGACCTGGACGATTTAAGCCGGATTTATGAAGCGACGCTGCTAGCGCTGCTCACTACCGGCGAGGTAAGCGTATAATGGAGTGTTACCCCGATATTGAAATTTACCTGGCTAGTGTCTCGCTGGATGCGCTTAATGCGTGGCTAAAAAGCGCCCTAATAGCACCGCCACTTAGCCCGGCGGGCAAAGGTCAATGGAAAACCCGCGGCCAATATCAGGGCGACTGCGTACCGGTGTTGCTGGTTGAAAAGGCCGCCGATGGGTTTGCCAGCCTATGGTTCAACAGCAACCATACGCCATGGCTGACCGACCAGGACTGCGCACAACAGGCCGCTGAAGCCCTTCAAATCGAGGTGCGTTGTTCGCTTGGCGGCTGGCACCCGGGCGATGACCCCGACCGCTTTTGGCAGGTATTGCCTGGCGGCAAAGAGGGGGCTATTGAGTGGCCCGACTCTGGCCGTTAATACTCCTCTGCAGGCCTCTAAACGCAAACGACCCCGCCAAGGCGGGGTCGTTTTCTTTTCAGCGGGTCGTTAGACTCACTCAATAATACTTACATCGTCGGCCTGCAAACCACGCTCATTTTTAATCACGTGGTAACGCACAATTTGGCCTTCTGCCAACATACGCGGGCCACGGCCACGAATGGCGCGAAAGTGTACAAATACATCTTCGCCATTATCGCGGGTAATAAAACCGTAACCTTTGTTAGTATTGAACCACTTAACTTCACCCTCTTCACGGCCATCATTAGGGTCGATGATATCTTCCTCTTCATCGTCCTCCATCACAGCAGCGGCTTGAGGCTGACGCGGCGCAGGCTTAGGACGTGCCGCAAAATCTGACGCGACTGCCTTCACAGGCACCCAAGCTACCGATGCTAATGTGCCAATACACAGAACAATAAAACACCCTATGGCAACGGCAATATATACACCGCTAACACCAACTTCACTCATGGCTAACTCGCCCAATAACAGCTCGGCGAGCGCACTATCGGTTAGATGAACAATCCCCGCCAGCAGAAGTGGCGCAGGGGCGGACAGTAATATACTGATTAAGAAACAGCGAAACACAACTTTTGGGTTCATAGAAAAAAAAAGCTCTCTTGTTGTATGGGTAACAGACGAAGGACAATACCCGCACTATCAGGCCCATTCCCAATAGCACTGGCATACTACTACATAAGGTTGCAATGTTATCATGACCCACGAATTATCGCCTGCTGAGCTGACCCAACTTGTTGAATCTTTAGAAAGCCGTTTAGCCCATCAAGAGCACTGGCTGGACACGCTAGACCAAGCGGTCATCCAACAGGAGCGCCGCCTGGAGAAACTTGAGCAACTCAGTGGGCTGATGCGCGAACGCCTGCGGGAGCAGCATCAAGCACTGCAAGCACACGAGCCCCAGGGCGGCCAGCGCCTAGAAGATGATGTTCCGCCGCACTATTAAGCGAGGCTACCCTGAACTACCCTCTTACTAAGCCTAACCGCTGATAACACTGCCAGGGTCAATACTTTCAAGCCCAAACGCCTCAGCGACGGCAGGATAGGTCACCTTGCCAGCATGCACGTTCAGACCCGGCAAGAAATGCGGGTCATCACCTAGCGCCTGCTGCCAGCCTTTATCCGCCAGCGCGAGTACAAACGGCAGTGTGGCGTTGGTTAGTCCTTGGGTAGACGTACGCGCTACCGCACCGGGCATATTAGCCACGCAGTAATGCACAATGCCATCAACGCTATAGGTCGGCTCGGTATGCGTGGTGGGCTTGCTGGTTTCAAAACAGCCGCCCTGATCAATCGCCACATCTACCAACACACTGCCGGGCTTCATATCGGCGAGCATACTGCGGGTGATTAATTTTGGCGCTGCGGCGCCGGGCACCAGCACCGCGCCAATAATCATATCTGACTCACGCGTGGCGGTTTCCAGCGCGTCTGCGGTGGAGTAAACCGTTTTAATGCGCCCCTGATAGCGATCGTCTAAGACCTCTAGCCGCGCCAGCGATTTATCTAGAATGGTGACCTCAGCCCCTAAGCCCAGCACCATTCGAGCAGCATTTTCACCCACCACACCGCCCCCAATAACGGTTACCTTACCCGGCGCAACGCCAGGTACGCCGGGCAGCAGCACACCCGCACCGCCCTGAGCTTTTTCCAGGCTGTGAGCACCGGCTTGAACGGCCATTCGACCTGCGACGGTGCTCATTGGTGCAAGCAGTGGCAAACCGCCCCGCACATCGGTAATCGTTTCATAGGCGATACAGGTGACGCCGCTCTCCATCAGCCCATGGGTAAGGCTCTCTTCGGCGGCGAGGTGAAGATAAGTAAACAGCGTATGCTGAGGCGTTAATCGCGCAACTTCTTCCGGCTGCGGCTCTTTCACCTTAAGAATTAGCTCGGCATTGCGCCATAACGCCTCAACATCGGCTTCTATCTGGGCGCCTGCGGCTTGAAAATCAGCGTCTGCAAAACCCGCTCCTTCACCAGCTCCGGCTTGAACGCTGACCTGATGGCCGCGCCCGGTTAATTCCCGCGCACCCGTGGGCGTTAGCGCCACCCGATATTCATGATTTTTGATCTCTTTAGGGACGGCGATTTTCATTGGCGTATTCCTTCATTTTGAACGTCAGCACGATTGAACCTCAGCACTCATCAGCAAATTAACTCTGTTAGGCAAATTACAGCACAGCTGACACTGACCACCACCCCAATAATGCAAAACAAAAAAACGCCCGTTAAGGCGTTTTTTAGGAGAAAAATCTAGCGACTGCCGGTTTCACACGAAAAATTCCACTTTACCCGGCGATAACGGCGCCGCCATAAATGCAGCGATACTCCTCTGGCAAGCGCTTAGGCCGACCTGTCGAAAGCGCCACGCAAGCAAAGCGAGTGCGGGCATACAGCAGCGTTTTAGCATCTTGTGGGCGTACCAACTGAAACCGGCGAGTTATGCTAAACCTCTCATCGCACTCAACAATCCAAGTGGCCAGCTGTAACTCATCGCCTGCAAACGCAGGCGCGAGATAATCCAGCTCGTGGCGGTGTACCACCATCGCACGGTCAAGCGCTCGGTAACGCTCAAGAGAGAGGCCCAGCGCGACCGAGTGAGCCCAGCTACTCTGCTCAACCCAGCGTAGGTACTCGCTGTTGTTGACGTGCTGATAGGCATCAATCGCCTCATCGGCAACGCGGATATCGATCACAAAAGGATCGGGCAGCGCCCACTCCATCGTCTGGCTCCTTGGCAACTGGCCTTAGTGCTCTAAGCTTTTAACACTAGTCGCGGAATACGCGAACCCCCAATGCTTTCAGGTAAGACGTTTCCGGGATCGCCGGGTGCACCGGGTGATCAGGCCCTTGGTGGCCCTGGAAAATCACCTGGCCATGACGATCCTGATGACGCACCGCGCCACGCACCACATCCATCAGCCGATCTGGCGCTAAGTGCATAGAGCAAGAGGCGGACAGCAGCAGGCCATCACGCCCCAGCAAACGCATGGCTTCGCGGTTCAAGCGGGCATAGGCGCGCTCGCCGTTGGGAATATCCTTACGTTTTTTGATAAACGCCGGCGGATCCAGAATAACCACATCAAACTCTTCTCCGTCTGCCTTCAAGGCTGCTAAAGCCTCAAACGCATCGCCTTCACCCACCGCCACTTTTTCCTGCACGCCGTTTAGCTCAGCATTACGCGCCACTTGAGCCAGTGCCGGGCCGGAAGCATCCACACACAGCACCTCTTTGGCACCATGCACTGCTGCCTGAACACCCCAGCCACCTATGTAACTGAACACGTCGAGCACGCGCTTACCTGCCACCTGGCGATTGAGCCATTCGCGGTTAACACGGTGATCAAAGAACCAACCGGTTTTCTGGCCGTTAAGTACTGGCACGATGAAGCGCGCGCCGTTCTCTTCCAGCACCACCTCATCAGGCAAGATACCTTTGATCACTTCAACGTGGGCTTCCAAACCTTCCTGACGCCGACCGCCAGTATCGTTGCGGAAAACGATCACTTCAGGTTTGATGACCTTTTCCAGCGCATCAACGATCTCATCGGCTAAGGCCTGCATACCAGCGGTATTTAGCTGCACCACCAGGACATCGCCAAAACGATCAATCACGAGACCTGGCAGTAAATCGCCCTCGCCATGGATCAGCCGGTAGTAAGGCTGATCATAGAGACGTTGGCGCAGGGCAAGCGCTTGGTTAAAGCGATGCACGAACAGCGAACGATCCAAACGCATTTCGGGATCGCGTGACATTACCCGCGCGGCAATTAATGAGTGAGGATTAACATAAGCGACGGCCATCACCTTGCCATTAGAGGCCTCGACCAGCGCCGTTTCGCCTGCCGCAAAGTTTTTAAGCGGCGTCTCTTTGATATCTACCTCATTGGAGTAGATCCATAAATGACCCGCTTTAAGGCGGCGGTCAGCATTTTTATTCAAGCGCAGGCGTTGGGTCACAGGAATCTCCAAAAATCTTTGTCTCAAAACCTCGCCTAGAAAATAGGCAGGGCAGCAAATGTAAGCAAGACACTATCCGTTTTATAGGGCACCGTTAGCGCTGGCAACCAGGACAAAATACGCTGGCACGCTGGCCAAGCGTAATGCGACGTAGCTCAGTGCCACAGCGTAAGCAGGGTTGGCCATGGCGGCCATAAACATTAAGGCGCTGGGCAAAGTAGCCCGGCTCGCCCTCTCCGCTGACAAAATCGCGCAGCGTGGTGCCGCCTTGGGTAATCGCCGCCGACAGCACCTCTTTTACCGCAAGCGCTAACCCATCGTAGCGTGCGCGAGAAATATTCCCTGCTGCACGACGCGGATCAATGCCCGCCATAAACAGCGCTTCCGCCGCGTAAATATTACCCGCTCCCACTACTACGCGGTTATCCATTAGAAATGGCTTTACCGCCACGCGCTTATTACGCGATAGCGTGTAAAGCCATTTCCCATTAAAGCCATCCGACAGTGGTTCAGGGCCTAAATGCGCCAGGCGCTTATCCAGCGTTTCATCATCTAGCTGCCAATCAACAAAACCAAACCGGCGAGGGTCGTGGTAGCGCAATACATAACCACTGGCCGTCACGACATCCACATGATCGTGCTTTTTAGGCAAATCCCCTACCTTGGCAATGCGCAGACTACCCGACATACCCAGGTGCCATAACAGGGTGGCACCCGCTTCACCTTCAGGCGTGCCAACAAACTGCATAGGAATCTGCAGATACTTTGCACGCCGCTTCAATACGCCAACACGCGCGCCCACCAGCCGCTCAGCTAAGTCATCGGGCACGGGCACTCTCAGCCGGGGCTGACGCACCAACACCTCAGTGATTTCCTGGCCCTCAATGAAAGGGGCTATCCCACGGCGGGTGGTTTCAACTTCGGGAAGTTCGGGCATATTTAGGCACAGTTTGAGACATCTTAAAGGCTAGTGATGACAGCCCAGTGAAGGTGGTTAAAGTGAACTAAGCTAAATTTAACTTAGCTAAAACGAGCATCAGGTGAGAATGGCATGCATGCAAAAACCCGGCTTGGGGCCGGGTTTTTGAACAGGCGCTCGCCTGCAGAGAAAGCCGATCAACATCGCAAAAGCGATTACTTGATCTTGGCTTCCTTATAGATAACGTGCTTACGGACGACCGGGTCGAATTTCTTGAACTCGAACTTGTCCGGGGTGTTCCGCTTGTTCTTATCAGTGGTGTAGAAGTGACCTGTACCGGCACTGGACACCAACTTGATTTTATCGCGCATGGTTTAACTCTCCCAATAGGCTTGGCCCAAATGCTGTCTTAGATAGCGTCGCCACGCTTACGAATAGCAACCAAAACTGTGTCGATACCTTTCTTGTCGATGATGCGCATTCCTTTAGTGGAAACACGCAGCTTGACGAAGCGGTTTTCAGACTCAACCCAAAAACGGTGAGTGTGCAGATTTGGCAAGAAACGACGACGTGTCTTACGCTGGGAGTGTGAAACGTTATTTCCAGTTACCGGACGCTTGCCGGTAACCTGACATACTTTGGACATTAGAGCCTCCAACTGCTTGGCCAGGATATAATAACCTGAGTGTTCAAAACTGTCGGGCAAACCGGAGCAGGGAAGGTATCGGCGCCGTTAACCGCCAAGCTTTATCCAAATCCGTTATTCAACCCAAGTTTAAAGGTGGCACTTTATATCAGAGCACCAGGCTAGCAGCAAGCAAAACCGCCGAAAAAGGCCAAAAAAGCGCCTTTCCGCTCATTTTACTTAGAAAAAGTAACATTTTGATTCTACTTATAGCCAGCCGCGCTCAGCAAAAGAGACCACTTCTCCATCCCCCACCACAAAATGATCCAACACGCGCACTTCAAAAAGAGCGAGAGCGTCTTTCAAGCGTTCCGTGATACGTCGATCAGCATCGCTTGGCTCGGCCACGCCAGAGGGGTGGTTGTGAGCGAGAATAACAGCGCCAGCGCTCAATTCTAACGCGCGCTTGGCAACTTCGCGGGGGTAAACAGATGCGCTGTCTAGGGTACCGCGAAACAGGGATTCATAGCGAATAATTCGGTGCTGAGTATCCAAAAAAAGCACTGCAAACTCTTCATGGCCTAAATGACGTAACTGAGAACTCAAATAGTGACGCACCAAAGCAGGCGATGTCAGCGCATTGCCGCGTGCCAGTTGGCTCGCCAAATGACGGCGCGATAACTCGAGCGTTGCCTGAAGCTGGGCGTACTTAGCACTTCCCAGCCCGCGTGCAGCGCAAAAGCTTTGCTGGTCGGCTTCTAGCAACTGACGTAGACCACCGAAACTGCCGAGCAAATCCCGCGCCAAATCAACGGCTGAGCGCCCCTGCACACCGACACGCAAAAAAATGGCCAGCAGCTCCGCGTCTGAAAGCGCATGGGCGCCTGCGTTTAATAATTTTTCTCGGGGCCGCTCACCCTCCGGCCAGTGATTAATTCCCATCGCCCCTCCCTGCGTTGCTCACCCATAGCGTTAAACAAACCTCATTAAACCTAGCTTACCCTTGTTTGCCCTCAATATGCCAAATTGGAAGTGCCAATGGTATGGTAAGCCTCCTCACGAACGACGATGTGGATCATTGACCATGACCTCTGCTGTTAACGCGACAGGCGCTTCGACGCTAGCTGGCAAACGGGTGCTACTCGGTGTTAGCGCGGGTATCGCTGCCTACAAAAGCGCATTGCTTGTGCGTCTGCTCAAGCAGGCGGGCTGCGAAGTACGCGTAGTGATGACCAAGGGGGCGCAGGCCTTCATTACTCCGCTCACGCTGCAAGCGCTTTCTGGCGAACCGGTACGGACATCCTTGCTGGACCCTGAAGCTGAAGCCGGCATGGGCCATATTGAGTTAGCGCGTTGGGCGGACTTAGTGCTGATCGCCCCGGCCACCGCCGACTTAATCGCTCGTTTGGTGCACGGCATGGCCGATGACCTGCTCACTACGCTCTGCTTGGCCTCTGAGGCACCCAAACTGATTGCCCCGGCGATGAACCAAGCCATGTGGAATCATGTCGCTACTCAGCGCAACATAGAGCAATTGCAGCAAGATGGCTGGCAGCAGATAGGCCCCGCCGCCGGTGATCAAGCCTGTGGCGATGTGGGGCCTGGCCGTATGAGCGAGCCTGAAGAGATTTTCAGTGCGGTGATGGCGTTATTTGCACCCCCGAGACCCGACGCCTCTGGCGCCTCTGGTAACAGCTCTGCTCCTCATATCGTCATCACCGCCGGACCTACTCGGGAGCCGCTGGATCCGGTGCGTTATATTTCCAATCACAGTTCGGGAAAAATGGGGTTTGCATTGGCCGCAGCAGCGGTGGCTGAAGGCGCCAGGGTCACACTGATCAGCGGGCCAGTTAGCCTAGCCACACCGCATGGTGTTACCCGGATTGACGTAGAGTCTGCCGAGCAGATGCACAATGAGGCACAGCGGCTAGCCCCCCAGGCAGCGCTGTTTATCGGCTGCGCCGCGGTCGCCGACTATCGCGCAGCCGCCCCTGCTGAGCACAAGCTCAAGAAGCAGGACGATAGCGATACACTGACCTTAACGCTGGTCAAAAACCCCGACATTATTGCCAGCGTGGCAGCGCTACCTGTGGGTCAGCGCCCGCTAGTGGTGGGCTTCGCCGCCGAAACCCAAGAGATTGAGCGCTACGCAAACGACAAACTCAACCGTAAAAGGCTGGATATGATCGTCGCCAACGACGTATCTCAAGCGGACCTCGGCTTTGGCAGCGACCAAAATGCGGCTTGGCTGCTATGGCGCACTCCCGAAGGCGTTGAGAGCAGAGCGGAAGCGCCGCAGCCAAAAACCCAGCTAGCCGCCACCATCATGCGCCAAGCGCTCGCGCTGCTGGCACTGAAAACAGCGGACAAGATGCCGCTAACCGCACCTCACACGGCCCCTAAAAACGCTTCTGGAGATACCTTATGACTGCCCGCCCCCAGCTGCAGTGCAAACTGCTTGATGAGCGCTTGAACGATTACCTGCCTCACTATGCTACTGAAGGCTCTGCAGGCATGGATCTACGCGCCCTGTTGGATGAGCCATTAACCTTAGCCCCCGGCGAATGCCAGCTCGTGCGAACCGGCATTGCCATCTATATTGAAGACCCAGGCTTGGCGGGAATGGTTCTGCCACGCTCCGGTTTGGGGCATAAACACGGCATTGTGCTGGGAAATTTAGTTGGTTTGATTGACTCTGATTATCAGGGCGAGCTAATGATTTCGGTCTGGAATCGTGGCCAGAGCGCATTCACCCTCGCGCCCTTTGAGCGCTTGGCACAGTACGTGCTTGTTCCCGTTATGCAAGCCGAGCTCACCGTTGTTGAGGCTTTTAAGGACTCCTCCCGGGGTAGCGGCGGCTTCGGCAGCACGGGTAGCCAATAACGTTTTTGTAACGCACGTTTCTTAAGCTGGAATAGCCCTATGAACGCACAAACCGTACCCGCTTCGATTTTTCGCGCCTATGATATTCGCGGCATCGTTGACGACACGCTCACGGAAAAAACCGTTGAACTGATTGGGCGTGCCGTAGGCTCTGAAGCCATTGCACATGGCGAGTTGACCGTTGCGGTGGCGCGCGATGGCCGCCTTTCAGGAGAGCGGCTGCAAGCGGCCTTAATGCGAGGGCTTACCGCTACTGGATGCGATGTGATTGATATCGGGATGGTGCCAACGCCGGTACTTTACTTTGCTACCCACATTTTGAACAACACCCGATCAGGCGTAATGGTCACCGGTAGCCATAACCCACCGGATTATAACGGCTTAAAAATTGTGCTTAACGGCGAAACGCTTTCTGGCGATGCCATTTCAGCACTTTTCGAGCGTATTCAGTCGAACAGCCTGGAAAGGGGCCAAGGCCGTATCACCCACCAAGATATTCGTGAAACCTATTTAGCGCGTATTTTAGGCGATATTCATATCAATCGGCCGATCAAAGCGGTGGTAGATTGTGGTAATGGCGTAGCAGGAGAACTTGGCCCACAGCTGTTATCGCGCCTTGGGATTGAAACGGTGCCGCTCTTCGCTGAGATCGATGGCAACTTCCCCAATCACCACCCCGATCCCGGCAAGCCTGAAAACGTGCAGGATTTGATTCACGAAGTGCAAAGAACCGGGGCTGATATCGGCCTTGCCTTTGACGGTGATGGCGACCGGTTAGGCGTGGTGACGCCCAGCGGCAAACTGATTTTCCCCGACCATTTGCTGATGGTATTTGCCACCGATATGCTCGCTCGCCAGCCCGGTGCCAAGGTTATTTTTGATATTAAGTGTACCGGCAAATTAGTTAAAGTGATTAGCGAAGCGGGCGGAGAGCCCGAAATGTGGCGCACCGGTCACTCGCTAATCAAGGCGCGCATGAAGGAGACCGGGGCCCAGCTAGGTGGTGAGATGAGCGGGCATATTTTTTTCCAGGAGCGCTGGTATGGTTTTGACGACGGTCTTTACGCCGCCGCTAGGCTAGTCGAGATTCTCGCCAACCAAGCTGAGGATGCGGACACCTTTTTCGGCCACTACCCCCAAGATGTGAGCACCCCTGAAATTAATATTTCGGTTACCGATGATTACAAATTTTCTCTGATGGATAAGCTTGCTCGTGAGGGCGACTTCGGCGAAGGTATCAAAACTACGTTGGATGGAATTCGCGTTGACTACCAGGATGGCTGGGGGCTGTGTCGGGCTTCCAACACCACGCCTGCCTTGGTGATGCGCTTTGAAGGTAAAGATGATGCCGCATTAGCGCGTATCAGAACGGTTTTCAATAACGCGTTAAAACGCGCCGCGCCTAACATCGAGCTGCCCGATTAACTAGCAGCTGGGCGCTGAAGAGATCGCGCACATAGAAAGTGCGACTCTTACCACTAAACCAGCATAAACGTTATCAGCATAATGACGTTCGCAAGGGACAATCTAATGAGTTCAGCCAGTCGCGACCCACAAGTCGTTGTGGAAGTGCTTTCTGAAGCGCTCCCCTATATCCAACAGTTTTCCGGCAAAACCGTCGTGGTCAAATACGGCGGTAACGCTATGACTGAAAGCACCCTGATTGATTCTTTTGCCCGCAATATCGTGTTGATGAAAGAGGTTGGCATCAATCCAGTAGTCGTGCACGGCGGTGGACCACAAATTGGCGACCTGCTCAAAAAGCTCAATATTGAATCGCGCTTCGTCAACGGCATGCGGGTGACAGACTCCCAAACCATGGACGTGGTAGAGATGGTATTGGGAGGACTGGTCAACAAAAGCATCGTCAACCTGATCAATCAAAGCGGCGGCAAAGCGATTGGCTTAACTGGAAAAGATGGCTCGCAAATTCGCGCCCGCCAGCTCAAAGTAGAGCATCAAAGCCCCGAAATGACCGTGCCTGAAATCATCGATATTGGTCACGTAGGCGAAGTGGAGTCGATCTCGACAGAGCTGATTGAAATGCTTGCCGCGCGAGATTTCATCCCGGTAATAGCCCCGATCGGTGTCGATGCAGAAGGCCATAGCTACAATATTAATGCCGACTTGGTAGCCGGCAAGATTGCCGAAGCCCTCAACGCAGAAAAGCTAATTCTGCTCACCAATGTGGCGGGCTTAATGAACACGGAAGGCAAAGTGCTGACCGGTTTAACCACCACCCAGGTGGATGGCCTGATCGCAGACGGGACGATTTACGGCGGCATGCTGCCCAAAATTCGCTGTGCGTTAGACGCAGTTAAAGGCGGTGTGAATAGCGCCCATATCATCGATGGCCGTGTGCCCCATGCAGTGTTACTGGAAATTTTCACCAACGCTGGGGTAGGCACCCAAATTACGGACGCGAGCTAACCGCGACGGAGGGTATGTTATGAGCGAAGATCGCAAACCTCGCCGCCGCGAGCAGATTCTCCAAGCATTGGCATTAATGCTTGAGGAAGACAGTGGCAAGCGAATTACCACTGCCGCCCTCGCCCGCCAAGTGGGCGTCTCTGAAGCGGCGCTTTATCGCCACTTCCCAAGCAAAGCGCGTATGTTTGAGGGGCTGATTGATTTTATTGAAGAGAGCATTTTCGAACGCATAACGCGCATTTTAGACGACGTTCCCGACGCTATGTCTCGCTGCAGCACTATCTTAACGCTACTTTTAGGCTTTGCTGAAAAAAACCCGGGGCTAGCGCGAGTGATGGGGGGCGACGTCCTTACCGGTGAAACTGCGCGACTACGTCAACGGATCAATCAGCTATTCGAACGCCTAGAGCTGCAGCTCAAACAAATTCTGCGAGAAGCCGAGCTGCGCGAAGGGCTGCGGCCCACAATTCCCGCCTCTGCTGCCGCCAATTTGCTAGTAGCCCATGCCGAAGGGCGAATTTCTCAATATGTGCGTAGTGACTTTAAGCGCCTGCCTACCGAACACTGGGAAGACCAGTGGGCGCTGCTATCTAGCCATTTATTGCGCGCCGTGGCGCAGCCCGCCTGACCTAGATAGCCCTTACTTAATAGATAGTCCGTAAAAGCTTGCCACAATAAAAAACCGGCTCCTTCTAAAAGGGCCGGTTTTTTTACGCTATCACAAAGCAGTCATTGATTAGCTTGCTAGGCAGCCAAAGAGTCGCCCATTTTCTGGCGCAGCTTTTTCATCGCATTTTTTTCAAGCTGACGAATACGTTCCGCGCTGACACCATAAACGTCGGCTAAATCATGCAGGGTTTCTTTACTATCAGCCAACCAACGACGCTGCAAGATATCGCGAGAGCGCTCATCCAAGCCTTCTAACGCAAGCTGTAAGCGGCGCGTGGAATCTTCTTCGAAGTTGCTATCTTCCAACTGCGTAGCAGGGTCTGAGGCCGCATCGTCCAAGAAGTGTACCGGCGCTTGATAGGAGCTCTCGTCGTCATCCCCTGCCGGGGCATCGAAACCTGCATCGTAGGAAGAGAGTCGTCCCTCCATATCGCGCACAATTTCCGGCTTAACATCGAGATCTTTAGCAATCGCTGCCACTTCGTCGTTGTTTAACCATGCTAAGCGCTTTTTAGCGCTACGTAGATTAAAGAACAGTTTGCGCTGAGCTTTGGTCGTGGCGATTTTCACAATCCGCCAGTTGCGCAGCACAAATTCATGAATTTCCGCTTTTATCCAATGCACAGCAAAGGATACAAGGCGAACGCCTTGGTTCGGGTCAAAGCGCTTGACGGCTTTCATCAAGCCAACATTGCCCTCTTGAATCAAATCCGCTTGCGGCAGCCCATAACCAGAGTAGCTGCGCGCAATGTGTACCACAAAACGCAGATGCGACAGTACCAAACGGCGAGCGGCTTCCAGATCGCCCTCATCGTACAAGCGATAGGCAAGCTCACGCTCTTCGTCGGCACTTAAAATCGAAATACCGTTAACTGCGCGGATGTAACCGCCCAAATCGCCGCCGGGTGAAAGCTGCCCCACCGGTAGAAGACTAGTGCTCATGTGCAGGTGGCCTCCCCTATAACCCATCGTGGTTGACGTAGCACTTATAGATAACCTATTACAAAGAATCTAGCTTAAAAGACCTTACTACGAAGATAAGGTTCAAGCGGTATCGCATTGACCCGCAGTATTTCATCTATATCAAGATCTATCTACATCACCTTGGGCGAATACTTGATAGGTGACGCGTTACCGCCAACCAAGCGCCCAACCAGCCTAGTATTGTACTGCAAGATAGCAGAATTGTAGAGCCTGTCACATCGAGTTGCGGTAATGAGAAGCTCGCGCCATAGCTCTCCGCTAGTGCAGCGACGGGCAATGCAAGCCAGTGATTACCCATCCCTAGCAGACACAGCGCCAGTAGCCCGCCTCCCAGCCCGTACCATGCGCCACTGTAGAGAAACGGACGCCTCACAAACGCATGGGTCGCACCAATTAACATGACCACTTCAATTTCTCTTCGCCGACTTTCCACCGAGAGGCGAATAGTATTACCCACGACCAGCAGAACGCCCAGACCAAACAGCGCTCCCAGCGCCAGGGCAACGCGTCTACCTAGCTCGGCTAGGTTTCTCAACCGTTCTACCCAGGCCAAATCAACCCTTACTTCATCGACCCCGGTGAGCGCTTCCAGCGTGGTAGCCAGCTGCTGCATAGCGGCTGGGTCAACACTTTCTGGGCGCACCACAATGCTAATGGGTAGCGGATTATCATCAAGGCCTGCTAGCACATCATCCAGGCCCAAGGCTTGCTGAAACTCTGCCATGCCCTGTTCAGCACTGATCATCTGCGTGTCCAGTACGCTCTGCTCGGCGTTGACCGCCTCTTCGATACGCAGCGCCTGGGCATCATCAGCAGCGAGGTCAAGATAAACGGTTAGCGTCGCGCTGTCGTCCAGCTCCGCATCCAGTAAGCGCGCACTATCCAGGGTTAACCAAAGCGCTGCCGGTAGTACCAGCGCGATGGCAATGGCTAGCATCGTCAGCAGGTTGCCTAGGGGATAGCGAACTAAACGCAGGAAGCTATCCCAAGCCATGCTGCGGTGATGGCGCCCCCAGGCGCGCAGACGGCTTGAAAAACGTGTTTGCTGATATCTCGCACCGCGGCGAGGCGCTTTCTCAACCGCTGGTTTAGCGGTGCTGCGCGGAGTCTTAAGTGCTGCGCCCTTTTGGCGCTTGGGAGTAGCAGACGGCCTCATACCGCGCCCTCATCAGCCACCAGTCGGCCATCGCTTAAACGGAGTATTCGGTGGCGCAAGCGTGCAATTAGCGCCAAGTCGTGACTGGCGATCATGACCGTCGTACCAATCCGATTAAAATCCTCAAACAACGTCATAATATCCGCCGACAATTGCGGGTCTAGATTACCTGTCGGCTCGTCTGCGAGCAGTAGCGCAGGCTTATTGACCACCGCTCGGGCAATCCCCACACGCTGCTGCTCACCACCCGAAAGCTCAATCGGTAGGGCTTTTTCACGATGTAGCAGCCCCACTTTATCCAACGCGGCACGCACCCGGCGAGCAGCTTCACGGGGCTCAACCCCCTGAATCTCCAGGGGCAAAGAGACATTATGAAAAATGCTGCGATCAAAGAGCAGTTGATGATCCTGAAAGACGACGCCAATTTGTCGGCGATAAAACGGCACCTGACTTGCGTGTAGCTGAGCAATATCGTGCCCGGCCACGACCACTCGGCCTCGGCTGGGCTTTTCAAGGCGCATAATCAGCCGTAGCAGCGAGCTCTTCCCCGCCCCCGAGTGGCCGGTAAGAAACACCATCTCGCCACGGGCAACCCGAAAGTTAAGATGCGCCAGCGCTTCAAAGCGACCACCATAGCGCTTTCCTACATGCTCAAAGGCGATCATGCGCTGGCATCATCCCCTTGTCGGTCAAACAGCGCGTGGACAAAATCTTTAGCATCGAAGGGGCGCAGGTCATCAATCCCTTCACCTACCCCAATAAAGCGAATGGGCGTTTCCAGCTGCTTCGCTAATGCGAAAATAATGCCGCCTTTTGCGGTACCATCCAGTTTGGTCAGGGTAATACCACTGACCGGCACCGCATCGTTAAAGGTGCTTGCTTGAGAGATGGCGTTTTGCCCGGTGCCAGCATCCAACACCAGCATCACTTCGTGAGGCGCGGTAGTGTCGAGCTTCTGCATCACACGGTGGACTTTTTTCAGCTCCTCCATCAGGTGGCTTTTGTTGTGCAAGCGACCCGCGGTGTCGGCAATCAACACATCAACACCGCGCGCCTTGGCGGCCGCTACCGCGTCAAAAATAACCGATGCGCTGTCAGCGCCCGTATGTTGGGCAATCACCGGGACGTGGTTACGCTCGCCCCACACTTTAAGCTGTTCAACGGCAGCAGCACGGAAAGTATCACCAGCCGCCAACATGACGCTCTTGCCCTCACGCTGAAAGCGTTGAGTAAGTTTGCCGATGGTAGTAGTTTTTCCCACCCCGTTAACGCCAACGACTAAAATCACAAAGGGTCCTGGGCCTTCTTTTTCCAGCACCAGCGGTTTTGCGACCGGCGCCAGCATGGTCGTCAACTCCTCTTGGAGACCACGATAAAGGGCTTCAGGGTTATTCAGCTCTTTACGGGAGACGCGCGCCTCGAGGCGCTCAATAATTTCCGTCGTTGCTTCAATACCTACATCTGCCAGCAGCAGTTGCGTTTCTAAATCTTCTAGTAACTCGTCATCGATCTGTTTTTTACCTAAGAACAGATCGGCGATGCCGTCGGTGAGATTAGCGCGGGTTTTCCCCAAGCCTGATTTGATACGCGCAAACCACCCTTTTTGCTCGCCTTGTTGTTCGCTTTTTAGGGCAACTGGCTTTTCCTGCAAGGCGGGTCGAGGTGCCGTTTCAGGTGCCGGCCCTGGCTCAATTATCGGCTCTGGAGCGGGTTCAGGTTCAATAACCAGCTCAGGCTCGGGAATAGGTTCTGGCTCAGGAGTAGGGCCAGGTTCGGGCGCAGGCGCTAGTAAAGCATCAGACGTGTGCAGTGCCTGCTCTGATTTTTCAGTCTCTGCTTTTTTAGCGTCCGGCCGGTCAGATTCGGGCCTGTCAGCCGGAATGCCAGGCGCCTCAATGTTCGGCTCGTCGACACTGGTTTCATGAGGCTGCTCTTCAAGGCGCGGGTCGTCCTTTGGTGGCGCCTGCTCTGGGTCGTGCTTGTTCTTGCGTTTAAAAAAACCAAACATGAGTGTTATCCGACATAAAAAGTGAACATTAGGCCCATCCTACCACCGGAGGCAGAGACTTTGGATAAGCAGCCCGCTACAATCCGCTCCATGACAAGACAACGCCCCCCTCAATCATCTACCTCCCGCCGCACACCTGCTCAGCGGAGTGGAAAACAACTTGGCAAGCCAGTTGCTAAGCCTATTGGTAAGCTACGCATTATTGGCGGTGAATTCCGCCGCCGTCAGCTACCCGTACTGGATAGCCCTGGTTTACGCCCAACGCCAGACCGGGTGCGTGAAACGTTATTTAATTGGCTGGGGCAACAGCTGTATGGCCATCACGTGCTTGATCTATTCGCAGGCACAGGCGCGTTGGGCATTGAAGCGCTTTCACGTGGGGCAGCATCTGTCGATTTTATCGAGCGCGATCCACGCGTGTCAGCGCAACTGTCGGCGAATCTTGAACTGCTTAATATTAACTCAAGTACGGTGCATATTAACGATGTTCAAGCTTACCTAACACGTCCTGCAAAGCCGTATACGTTGGTATTTCTTGACCCTCCTTTTCATCAACAGCTGGCTGCACCCTGCTGCTTTGCACTGGAAGAGGGCGGATGGCTAACCAGTGAGGCGATGATTTACCTCGAAACAGAGACATCAATGGCACCTAATGTGCCCGCCAATTGGCAGTTACATCGCGAAACCCAAGCGGGGGAAAGCACCGCGCGACTCTATCAAAGACAAGATCAGCGTCAATTGCCATAAACAGCGCTTGCCGCCACGCAGTGGCAGCGTTACGCTCGCCACATTGGCCCTGCTGATATGCTTTCCGCTGGTTTTTTTCGGCACTTATTGTTAGTTCTCATTTTTACTATTTGGAGTTATGCATGAGCCTGGAACTATTTAATCAGCTTGAACAAAAAGTCACTGATACCGTTGATGCGTTAGAAATGATGAAATTGGAAAATGAAGAGCTGCGCGGTGAAAATGCCAAGCTTAAAGAGGAGCGTGAAGAGTGGGAACGCCGCCTTAACGGCCTGTTGAGCAAATTTGACAGCCTGGACGCCTCCAGCAGCACCTAATCTGCTGGCAATGGCTCGGTGAGCGGCCGAGACATTAACAGTGCATCCTCACGCCCGGCGGCCCCGTTCGCCGCTGGGTAGTAACCTCGGCGGCAGCCATCCTCACTAAAGCCACTGCGCTGATAGAGCCGTATGGCACTATGATTACCGGCGCGCACCTCAAGCAATAGACGCTCACTCAACCAGTGCTGGGCCTTCGCTAACACGGCTTCCATTAACGCATAACCAGCGCCACTTCGACGGCTTTGCGGCAATACCCCTATCGCTTGCAGTTCTGCCTCAAATGGCAACCGCGCTACGATGGCATATCCCTGCAGTTGTTCATCCTGCCACCAACCCAGTACACAGGTATCATGGCAACCTAACGCTGCCAGCATCTGGGAGTCGCTGGTGCCACTTTTCACCTGCGCCTCTAACGCCGTGAGCTGCGCTAGGTGATCCAGGTTAAGCTCAGTGATCATCTGCGCTCCGTGCTGCCCGCGCCCACGACTCCCCTAGCATCTTCAAGGCTGGCCAAAGTTCCCGCTTGCTGCTGGTGCCTTCGAGTAGTGACATAAGCGATGGACCCTGCCACACAGGTAGCGAAAGCGTTTGGCTATGCGCCTCAACCACATTTATTATACCGTCTAGCGGAGCTTGCTCTGCCCCCAGTTCTCCCCACCAGAGTATCTTCTCTAACTGCCAGCCTTGCCGACTGACTCTACCTGCGATGAAGGCTGCCAAGCCTTCACGGGCTTCATCCAGCGGGTCTTCCACTGCAAATGCATTCACTAGTTGTGGCCAGGTAAAGTGCGTCACCTTAGTTGAAGCCGCCTGCTTAACGCCAGCGGCCTGGAGCAGATTTACCAGTAGCTGTTGCTGTTGGGTGGTCATTTCCCCGGCCTGCATTACCAGCCAGCGACCCTCGATACAGAGACAGGAGAGTGAAAATTTAAGGGGTTTGGCTGGCGTAGCGACTGCTGGCTCAACATCATGGGGCACATCAGACGCTGGTTTAAGCTGATCCCCTGAGCTCTGATGCGCTGAGCTCTGATGCGCTGAACCCTGTATGTCGGTGCCCAGGGTACCTTTGAGCAGCGCGCGCACCGCCGAAGGCGAAGCAACCGTTGCATCCGGCTTGCGCGCTTCGGGTGAAGCACGCTTGGGTGCAGGGGCATCATCCAACAACGCTTGCAACCTTGCCCGCGGCGGCGTCGTGTCGGGAGGCGAATCTTCCCACTCGCAGGCCTCGGTAGGCAGGGCGTTAGGCAGTTGGTACTTTGCAGCCCAGGCGGTAATGCCCATAGCCTCAAGGTAGTGCCGCCGAATAACTTCCTGTGTCACTTTCCGCCGCCGCGACAGCTGGGGGAATCAGGCCGTTCGCCGCCACGGGACTGCCACTCACTGGGCGTATAAAGATGCATTGCCAAGGCATGAACCGGGCCTGACAACTCATCAGCCAGCAGCGCATAAATCTTTTGGTGACGTTTGACCGGCATCAACCCATCAAAGGTATCGCTGACCAGGGTAACTTTGAAGTGGGTTTCAGAGTTAGCAGGCACATTGTGCATATGGCTTTCATTTTCAACCTGCAGCACGTCGGGGGCTAGTGCCGCTAACTTCTGCTCTATCTGTGTCTGCAGCGTCATGTGATTTCTCCTTAAAGATCAGAAACCATTTCATTGTACGCGCTTACTGCTTCGCAGACGATGCCCTACGGGCGTGTAAAGCGCGTCGTGCCAGCGGCATACGCGCCACACTGGCCAATAGTGCCAGCAGTGTGGTCACCGCGCCGAGCCACAGCGTCACTTGCACCGGCCAACCCAGCGCCAGTGCGGCCCCCACCAACGCCACCCCAAACGACTGGCCTACCGTGCGCGTTGTGCTCATCACACCAGAGACATTCGAGCTACGCTCTAACGGAAGGCTGCCCATCATTTCGCGGTTATTGGGTGGCTGAAATAGCCCGAAACCGATACCACATAATGCAGTGCGCCATAGGCTTCCCACCACCCCGGTTGACTCATCAACAAGCGCTAGCGCAATCAGACCAATGATCAACAAGCCTAGCCCTGTACTTGATAACACGCTGGGATTAATACGGTCGGCTAAGCGTCCCGCAATTGGCCCCACCAGCATGATAGCTAGTGGCCAGGGGGTGAATAGCCACGCAGTTTCCAGTGGTGAAAAGCCCATCTGCTCTTGGTAAAAAAACGACAGGGCCACAAAGGTAAGCCCTTGCCCAATAAAGGCCAGCCCAGAAGCGGAGACAGCGAGGGTGAAGCGTTTCTCAGCAAATACGCTAAGTGGTAACAGCGGATAAGGTGCGCGCCGTTGGCGGTGAATAAACCCGATACAGCTCATCACGGCTAACAGCGCCCAGCCGCCGCTCTGCCAAAAGGGGGCCGCATGACTGACCGCATCCATGGCCACAAAGAAACTCGCCAACATCACCATAGAAAGCAGTGCTCCGGCAATATCAAAGCTGCCTTGGCGTGGCAACTCCCTGGGCAACGCCCGCTTAGCGAGTAAAAATGAACAAACACCTAAGGGTACCTGCAGTGCAAACAGCCAAGGCCAATTGGCAAAGGAGAGGATAACGCCACTTAATGTGGGGCCCGCCGCGTAGCCGCCAGCGACCACTAACGCACTCAAGCCAAGCGCGCTGCCTAACAACCTTGACGGAAAAATAGCCCGATAAAGCGAGGGCCCAATCGACAGGGTCGCGGCTGCCCCCAGCCCCTGCATAGCACGAAATACCAGCAGTGTTTCCAGATTACGCGAGCAAGCAGCCCCCAATGAAGCCAACACAAAAAGGCCTAACCCAAAGAGATACAGCCGACGACGAGTGACTAACTCACTGATACCGGCAAACACTAACAAGAAAGCAGCGCAGACCACTTGAAAAAGGTTGGTAATCCAAACGGCACGGGAAGCAGAGATGTTCAAATCGGCAGCAATAGTAGGTAATGCCAAATTAATCATGGTGGTGTCGACCACCGCCATTAACGTACCGGTCACTAGCGCCAGAACGGCCATAGCACGCTCAGGGCCTGGCAGGCCATCGTCTCCGGGGCGGGTTTCAAACAGTCGCATGGCAATATTCCTACGCGGCAAATACTTAAACGAAACGGCTAACGTTACAACGAACTCGCAAGAACAGCTCAATTAAAACAATGAAACCGGCCTAAGCCGGTTTCATTGTGTGCCTTGTAGCTATTCATTATTAGCGACGCAGCCAGTCGTTAGCTTGTCTAAAATATTAGCACGCTAATCCTGCTCACTGTCTAACAACAATGCATCATCGACCTCAGATATCTCCAGGGCCGTTTCGTCATCTAGATCAATGGCGAGATAGCTGTGTTCAACGCGCACAAATTCTTGAAACAGCGCCCAGTCCAGTTTGCCCGGCCACTGACGCTCGTCTTCTTCCCAAGCGCGCAGCTCAGTTTCGAGAATTTCCACGTAGCGGTCACGAATAAACGTTTCCAGCGCTTCTGGGGTATCCATCTCGGGAATCAGGTAAATGGTACTTTCATGTTCGACGTCGTCCAGGGTCAGGTCGTCGTCTCCCATGGTGGGTTCCAGCGCGTTGATCCAGTCCACAAAGGGCTGGGTCGGCCTGACGCTCAGTGCGGAGCGGTTAAGCAGTTTCATGGGATTCTCCTCGCCGTCGAAACGTTGACCATTATGGGCGCTATAACGCGCCCTTACCAACTATTCATCCGTTATCTTAGCGTGTTAGTCCACTTCAGGGCGCATCGCCGGGAACAGCAATACATCGCGAATCGAGGCGCTGTCAGTGAACAGCATCACCAGACGGTCGATACCGATGCCTTCGCCCGCGGTGGGCGGCATGCCGTACTCCAACGCACGCACGTAATCTGCATCGTAGTACATCGCTTCCAGGTCGCCGGCATCTTTTTCGGCTGACTGGGCACGGAAGCGCTCCGCCTGATCCTCGGCGTCATTGAGCTCCGAGAAGCCATTCGCAATTTCACGGCCACCGACAAAGAACTCAAAGCGGTCGGTAACGAAGGGGTTGGCATCGTTACGCCGCGCCAATGGACTGACTTCCGCCGGGTACTCGGTGATAAAGGTCGGCTGGTCGAGCTTGTGCTCGGCGACCTCTTCAAAGATCTCTGTCTGTACCTTACCCAGGCCCCAGCTCTCTTTGACCTTGATACCGAGTTTTTCAGCGGTTGCCCGCGCCGCTTCCAATGAATCCAAATCACTGTCGGCAATGCCATCGCCGTGATCAAGAATCGCCTGGCGCAGCGTTAAGCGAACGAACGGCTGTCCGAAATCGTAGCTTGCCCCTTGATAGTTGATAACTGCACTCCCCAGCACCTCTTCCGCGGCCGTGCGCAGCATCGCCTCGGTCATATCCAGCAGGTCACGGTAATCCGCATAGGCCCAGTAGAACTCCACCATGGTGAACTCTGGGTTGTGGCGGGTGGATAAACCTTCATTGCGGAAGTTGCGGTTAATCTCGAATACTTTTTCGAAGCCACCCACCACCAGCCGCTTGAGATAAAGCTCAGGCGCGATACGCAGGTACATATCGATATCCAGCGCATTGTGGTGGGTAATAAAGGGCCGTGCTGCGGCGCCACCGGGGATCGGCTGCAGCATTGGCGTTTCCACTTCCATAAAGCCGCGCGCTTCAAAGAAGCGACGCATGGAGCTGATCACCGCGGCACGGGTTTCAAATACCTTGCGCGATTGCGGATTCATGATCAGATCCACATAGCGCTGGCGATAGCGGGCTTCCATATCGGTCAGGCCGTGGAACTTATCCGGCAGCGGGCGCAGGCTTTTGGTTAACAGCTGCGCTTCCTTCATCATCACGTACAGGTCGCCCTTGCCGGATTTATGCACCGGGCCATGGGCGGCGACGATATCGCCGATATCCCAGCTTTTAACGTCTTCAAGTACCTCGGCAGGCAGGCCTTTTTTATCCACATAGAGCTGGATTTGACCGGCCACATCCTGAATAACAATAAACGGCCCGCGTTGACGCATCACGCGACCGGCGACCGAGGCGTGGTGATCCAGCGCTTCAAGGTCAGCCTTTTCCTTATCGCCGAAGCTGTTTTGCAGCTCAACGGTTAAGCTGTCACGGCGAAAGTCATTGGGAAATGCACTCTTACCTTGCGCTGCTGCGCTCTCGCGGCGAGCGCTAAGCTTGGCACGACGCTCGGCGATCAGGTGGTTTTCGTTCTCTGGAGAAGACGCGTCTTGGTTAGCCATGTGGCACCCTATTCGTGTTCAAACGCTAAAAGATTACAAACCTTGCTTTAAGCTAGCGACGATGAATTGATCAATATCCCCGTCAAGCACTTTGTCGCAGTTGCTGGACTGCACGCCGGTGCGCAAATCTTTGATGCGCTGGTCGTCAAGCACGTAAGAACGGATCTGGCTGCCCCAACCAATATCCGCCTTGGAGTCCTCAGCTTCTTGCTTGGCAGCATTGCGTTTTTGCATTTCGTGCTCCCACAGCCTTGCCTTTAGCTGCTTCATCGCGAAATCGCGGTTCGCATGCTGACTGCGCTGCCCTTGGCAGGCCACCACAATGCCGGTGGGCTCGTGGGTAATCCGCACCGCTGAATCGGTGGTGTTTACGTGCTGACCACCCGCGCCGCTTGAGCGATAGGTGTCGACGCGCAGATCAGAGGGATTAATCTCAACCTCAAAGCTGTCATCAATTTCAGGCGATAAAAACACCGACGCAAACGAGGTATGTCGACGACCACCGGAATCGAACGGGCTTTTACGCACCAGACGATGTACGCCGGTTTCAGTACGCAGCCAGCCAAAAGCGTAGTCACCCTGGATATGTACCGTGGCTGACTTAATACCGGCTACTTCGCCAGCGGAGATTTCAGTGATATCAGCTTTGAAGCCGTGGCTCTCAGCCCAACGCAGATACATGCGCAGTAAAATATTGGCCCAATCCTGCGCCTCAGTGCCGCCAGAACCGGATTGAATATCCAGGTAGGCATTATTGGGGTCCATATCACCGGAAAACATGCGTCGAAACTCAAGCTTCTCAAGTGCAGCCTGCATGCTATCCAGCTCTTTGCGCACTTCATCAACGGTGCCTTCGTCCTCTTCCATTTCCGCCAGCTCAAGCAGATCACGGCTATCGCCAAGACCCTGCTCAAGGTCATCAATGGTGGCTACAATGGCTTCGAGAGAGGCGCGCTCTTTACCTAATTTCTGCGCGTAGTCTGGATCGTTCCAGACATTGGGGTCTTCCAGTTCACGAGAGACTTCTTCTAGCCGATCTTTCTTCTCGGCATAGTCAAAGATACCCCCTAAGAACAGCTGTCCGCTCAGACAGGTCCTTGATCTGGTTATGAATCGGATTGGTTTCCAACATGGGCTCGCCCTAGCGTGGTCTAGATCGGATCGTACAGAAGTGTATCGATCAGAAAAGCGCATAGTGTAACGAAAGCCGACACGCCCCGCATCCAATGCCCAGGCAAAGGCAATAAAAAACCCGGCAGGTGCCGGGTTTCGGGAGGGTTTGGCCTGAGCTAGTCTTTAAAAACGATAGGTTAGCTGAGCGCCAAAGCCATGAGCTTCGTTTTTATAGTCGGCTGAGTATGAAGCACCGCCAAGCCCATTTAAGAGATCGTCACGAGGCCCTTGATCAACAAATGTTCCACGCTCGGTTAGATAGGAGTAAGCAACGTCGACTGTAAAGGCGTCGACAGGTGTCCAGCCAGCACCCAGTGAGAAGATACGCCGATCATCGGACGGAATACGCACACTGCGGTCTTCATCATTGGTAGGCGTAAAGTCCAGCGTTACCCCCGCACGAAGCGCTAAGGTGTTGGTTAACTGATACTCGCCGCCGGTAGCAAATGCCCAGGCGTTTGTATAATTTTGCTGCTCATTGGTGATTTCGTCGCCTTGACTACCGGTAACCAAAATTTGATCAAACTGGCTCCACCGCACCCAAGAGGCGCCAAACATTAGCTTCAGTCGGTCGCTCATCTGCTGAGTCACCGAGAAATTAACCGTTTCGGGAGTCGTCAACTCAAGGCTTGCTGTATCAGCACGAACCACATTACCCAACGGGTCGGTCGCACTGAAATTACCTTCTAAGGTGTAATCTACTTTCGAGCGGTAGGTTAGACCCAGAGTAGTCTCAGGTACCGGTCGATAGATCACGCCCAAGTTATAACCCCAAGCTTCATCATCACCGTCAACCCGCGAGTCGATGTCAAGATCGGGGTTAAAGGTGGCCTCAGATGGCAGCTGACGACGCAGTTCGCCCTCCACTTGGTTGTAGGTCACACCCGCCCCGACCGCCCACTGCTCATTAAAACGATAAGAGACCGTCGGCTGGGCACTGACGACCGTTACTTCGGTGTAATTGCCAAAATAACGGCCCTGGAAGTCATCTTCGTAATCCGTTTTGGAACCAAACGGCGCATAAACACCAAAACCAAACGCCAACTGATCAGTCACCGGGTGGGCATAGAAAGCAAAGGGAATCGCAGTGCCTGGCACCATATCGCCACTATTACCGCCGGGAATGCTACCAACAGGTATTTGGTTTCCATTTGGTGCACCGCCAAGCGCTACACCTGAATCAATGAAGCGGTTAGCTTCGACGTTAGAAATATCAGTGTTCACATTTAGATAAGTAGCACCCGCCGTAATCTGCGCACGGTCTAAGAACGACATACCGGCGGGGTTGCCGTAAACAATTGATGCATCATTAATATTAGAACTACGCCCGGCATGGCCGTAGCCCTGCCCACTCACGCTCTGCTCATTGATTTGATACCCGCCCGCGTGGGCTTGGCTGGCGAAGGCGGCTGTGATAGCAGCAGCCAGGGTGAGTTTATTAAATTTATTATTCATAGTGGGCCTCTCTTCCCGATGATCCAGTGGATAGCGTCGATCCACCCTCGTTATTTTTACATGACTGTTTTCTCGCAACTGAGCTTAAGGTTCAAGGGCAAACGTTCGTTTTATTTTATTCTTGGCTTATACATTAGTCGTACGGTCGTTTTAAATCAGTGTTTTAGTCATTTCAGCGGATTGAGCAAAGCGCTCTTGACCTATGGGTAACCCATAGGTTCTACACTTAAATAGTGACTATTTACCTAGCTGGGAGAACAGGCCATGAAAGTGAATGAGCTTGCCAAACGCGGGGGCGTGACTGCGGAGACCGTGCGCCATTACGCTCGAGAACAGCTTCTAGCCCCTGAGCGCCACCCAGATAACGGCTACCAACTGTTTTCAGACACCGATTTAGAGCGTCTGCGGTTTATTCAGCGGGCGCGCAAGTTAGGTTTTAGCGTGGACGAGATTCGCGACATCCTGGCCCACTCAGACCAGGGTGATTCCCCCTGCCCGATGGTACGTGACCTACTCGCCAGCCGTCTGCCTCAAATACGCTCACGGATTGCTGAACTGGAAGCATTGGCACAGCGTATGGAGCAGGCGTTGACCAGTTGGCAGCATATGCCCGATGGCACCCCTGACGGGCATAGCGTGTGCCGCTTGATTGAGAGCTTCCCCGAGAAGGCGCCTGCCAAGGACAAACCATGAGCGAACCGTTGACGGTTACCACTACGCGAACCATTCCCGGCATGAACTGCCAAGGCTGCGTCAAGCGTATGCGCGAAGCGATTCAAAGCATCGACCCTAACGCTGAAGTTATCGGCATACCTAGCGAAAAGCGGTTAGAGGTTTCGTCTTACCTACCCGATGCCGAGCTTGAACAACTGTTAAGTGATGCGGGCTACCCGTCGTCCGAAGATGCTCCCGTCGAAACGACGCAGCCGTCAGACGCCACAACGCCCCTTACCAGTGCCGAAATCGAACAGCAGCCTATAGATGCACCTCGCCACGGCGGCAGCAAGCAGCGCTTAGCGATTAACGGTATGACCTGTGCCAGCTGCGTCAAAAGCGTGCAGAAAGCGCTTGAACGGGTTGAGGGCGTGGATACCGCCAGCGTCAACTTCGCCACTCACTCCGCCCAGGTGTTTGGCAGCACTGACGCCCAGACCCTGATAGCGGCGGTGGAAGCCGCGGGCTATGGCGCAGCGCCGATTGTCGATATGCGCGAAGCCGAGCGCACACGGGCAGAACAGGATGCCAAGACCTATCAACACCGCCTGCGTGGCAGCATCGCCTCCCTGGCGCTGGCGATTCCCCTTATGCTGAGCATGTTTGTGTACCACCCCCACCCAGTAGGCATGGGCCGTCTTTACTGGTTGTGTATTGGTATTCTTACCCTCGGCATTTTGGTATTTCCCGGTCGGCACTTTTTTATTAATGCCTGGAAGAATCTAAAGCATCATCAAGCCAATATGGATACGTTGGTGGCGATGGGCACCGGTACTGCCTGGCTTTACTCCATGGCGGTCGTACTGTTCGCGCCATGGTTACCGGATGTCGCCCATGGCATCTATTTTGAAGCCTCTGCCATGGTGATCGGGCTGATCCTGCTCGGTAATGCCATGGAGCTACGCGCCCGCGGCCGTACCAGCAATGCCTTAAAGCGCTTACTTGATCTGCAAAGCCGCACCGCACGGGTTATTCGCGACGGTCACGAGCTAGAGATCGAGATTGATGCCGTGGTCGCTGGCGACCACGTTCGGGTACGCCCGGGTGAACGCCTGCCTGTGGACGGCCAAGTGACCGAAGGGCAAAGTCATATTGATGAGTCGATGCTGACTGGCGAGCCAGAACCGGTTGCCAAACGCGAGGGAGATGAGGTCAGCGCTGGCACAGTGAATGGCCGTGGTGGGCTGGTTTATCAGGCAACCCGAGTGGGCGCTGATACCCGCTTAGGGCAGATTACTGAACAGGTCGCGACCGCCCAGAACTCACGCCCGCCGATTGGAGAGCTTGCCGACCAAGTCTCCAGCGTGTTTGTACCTTCAGTCATGATTATCGCCGTACTCACCGCCTTAGTGTGGTTCAACCTGGGCCCTGCGCCCGAAGTGATTTATATGCTGGTAACGGCGACCACGGTACTCATTATTGCCTGCCCTTGTGCGCTAGGCCTTGCCACCCCGATCTCCACCATGATTGGCGTCGGTAAGGCAGCAGAGCATGGCGTGCTGGTGCGTAGCGGAGAAGCGTTGCAAACCGCCAGCAAGTTGACCACGCTGGTCGTCGACAAGACCGGCACGCTAACAGAAGGTAAGCCCCGCGTTACTGACGCGAAAATACTCATTGGTGAACAAACCCAAGTACTTGGCTGGGTCGTGGCATTAGAGCGCAGCTCGGAGCACCCTATTGCCAGCGCGCTGGCGAGCTATGCGCAAGATAACGGCGCTGCACCGTTAACGGTTGAGAATTTTGACAGTGTTACCGGCGGCGGGGTAACCGCCCAAACACCTGACGGTAAGGCGCTGCTACTAGGCAATGCGTATTTGTTAACCGAGGCAGGCGTAGATCTAACCAGTGGCGAAGCCCAGGCACGATCTCTACAAGAGCAAGCGCGCACCCTGGTATACCTGGCGGTAGATGGCAAGCTAGCCGCCCTGTTTGGCATCAGCGATCCACTTCGCCATGACGCTCGTGCTGCCATCCAGCGCCTGCAAAAAGATGGCTTAACCGTCGTCATGTTGACCGGTGACAATGAACATACGGCGGCCGCCATTGCCCGAGAAGTAGGCATCACTGAGTACCGGGCGGGGCTGCTACCCGAAGATAAGCACGCCGAGATTAAACGCCGCCAGCAAGCGGGAGAAATCGTCGGCATGGTCGGCGATGGTATCAACGACGCCCCGGCGCTGGCTCAGGCGAATGTCGGCTTTGCCATTGGTCAGGGTACCGATGTAGCGATTGAGAGCGCGGGCATTACGCTAATGCGCGGCTCACTGCATGGCGTCGCGGCAGCGATAGAGATCAGCCGCGCCACACTGCGCAACATCAAACAGAACCTGGTAGGCGCCTTTGGCTATAACGTGCTGTGTATTCCCATTGCTGCAGGTGTGCTCTACCCCATAACCGGTATGCTGCTGTCACCGATGATCGCCGCTGCCGCCATGTCACTCTCCTCTATCACCGTGGTGAGTAACGCCAATCGCTTGCGTCTATGGAAGTCACCCAGCCAGGAGGACAACGCATGAGCGTATTAATCAACGTGGCAGGCCTGGGATTAATCGTACTGATTGTGTGGTGGTTCTGGCTGAGCTAAACGCCTCTAGCTCACCCCAATATAGCGCCCTGGCTTATGGTTCAGGGCGATAATCAGGTTGAGCGTCAATGCTCCCAGCACTGAATAACCCACGCGATCCAGCGGTAGCTGGGTTAGCGCAATCAGCAGGATAACGCCATCAATGGCCAGTTGAACGTAGCCTGCGCGCAGGCCGTGTTTATCCTGCAGGTAAAGCGCCAGAATGTTGATGCCACCGAGGCTGGTGCGGTGGCGAAACAGCATCAGCATGCCAATACCCATCAGCGCGCCGCCCATTAAAGCGGCGTAAAGTGAAGGCAGATTGGCAAACTGCACCCAGCCCTGGGTCAGTTCCGAAAATAGCGAGACCAAGCCGATAGCGGCAACGGTACGCAGGGTAAAACTCCAGCCCATACGCTTCACCGCTAAGTAGTAAAACGGCAGATTAATGGCAAAAAACCAGACCCCGAACCCCCAACTGGTCACATAGTTTAGCAGCAGCGCCAAACCCGCCGTACTCCCGGTTAGTAGTACTGCATGGGTATAAAAAGTAACTCCCAGCGCCACAAAGAACGTCCCCAGTAGCATCGCCATCACATCTTCATAGGGGCGATGCTGATCCTTTGGTAAATCTTCCACACGCATGGGAGCGTCCTTACTCAAATTGTTGAGGTTATAAAGTGCTTTGTTCAGATAGCGCTCGCGTGCTCGACCATCAACTGCAGCGTCTCGCGGCCACGCCAACGGTTGCGGTTGAGCTTATAGGCGCAGTGCAGCGTATCGCCGATGCTAAACCCAGGCAGTTCCCCGGGCGTTAAGGCGCGAAACCAGATCGCTTTGCAGGTGACCGGCCCCGTGGAGAGCTCCAGCATCAGGTGTGAGCCTTCAGCACCTACCGGGCGCAGCGCTTCGACAATAAAGCGCCCTTCAAACAGTGGCGGGTCAAATTCACGGCCGTAGGGGCCAAGCGTTTCAATTTCTTGCAAGGTGGTTAGCGAAAGCTGCGCCGTCGAGAGCTCACCATCAGTCCATAGCCGCGGATAGAGCGTTCGTCCCTCTAACTGCTCGCCCACTGCCTGCAAGAAAGCCGTTTTAAAGGCATCAAGCTGATCCCGTGGCACGCCCACCCCTGCCGCGCCACTATGGCCGCCAAACCGCGGTAACGCCTGGGGAGCAAGCTCAAAGGTACGCTGCAGGGCATCCCTCAGGTGCAGCCCGTCAATCGAGCGGCCAGAGCCGGTTAGCATGCCCGGTGCCGACGCTTGGGTTAGCACCAGTGCCGGGCGCCCGTAGGCCTGCACCAACCGCGAGGCGACGATACCCTGTACGCCGGGGTGCCCGTCTTCAAGCAGCACCACCACGGCGAGCTCGTCGGCGTCCAGAGCTGCCGTGGCGAGAGTGCGCGCCTCGGCGGCCATATCGGCCTCAATGGCTTTGCGAGACTGATTATCCTGATCCAGCACGTCGAGCTGACGATTGGCGACCCCATCGTTTTCAGCCAGCATAAAGTGCAGCGCCGCGTAGGGATCGTCCAGCCGCGAGCGGGCGTTGATACGCGGCCCCATCTGAAACGCTAACGTCTCCGCGTTAAACGGCACGCTGTCGGCACCTAGCCGCGTGGCCATGGCACGCCAGCACGCCGCATCCATCCGATTGATCAGCTTTAACCCTTGATTGACCACCGCGCGGTTGGCGGGACTGCCGCCCAATGACACACAGTCAGCCACAGTGCCCAAAGCTACGTAAGAGAGCCAGGGCGAAAGCTTAGGCGTCGACTCCGGCAGCGCTCCCCACTCAATCAACACCCCGCGAGCGAGTGACATGAGTAGCCACGCCACCATGCAGCCGGCAATCGTTTTGTCGGGGTAGTCGCAGTCCGAGCGTGTAGGGTTTACGCAGGCAAAAGCCGAGCTTGGCGGGCCTTCCACCGGCAAAGCGTGGTGGTCACTGACCACCACATCAATACCTGCCGCTTTTAAGCGCGCGATACGCGGCTCATCAGAGCTGCCGCAGTCGGCGGTAATCACCAGGGTGGGAAACGGCTTAAGCGCAAGCGTACGCTCCACCAGCGGTAAGCTAATACCGTAGCCATCGTGAATACGGTGGCCAATCAGGCTGTGCAGCTTGCCTTCCGGCACTCCAAACAGCTCCACCAGCGTGCGCCGAATCACCACATGGGAGGTAATCCCGTCGACATCATAGTCGGTGAGGATACCAATCGCCTCGCCTTCTGCCACTGCTTGAGCGATACGTTCGGCGGCACGGCGACCGTCGGCAAGTTTATCTGGATGGGCCAGATAGCGCAGGCTGGGGGCGATTAACGGCAGCAGCTCACCGCTGTAGCCGGGCAAGCGTGAGGCCAGCAACCTGGCTTGAAGCTCGCTTAAACCTTCCGCTTGGGCACGGGCATAAAGCGCCTCGTCCAGGGGACGAGGCTCTAAACGCGGTCGGGTAGTGCTATAGGGCGAGTCTGTTACTGGGATCATCAGGGTCTCAACGGCGATTTTCCACGACGAACTGCTGCACGGCGGCAAGCTCGTTGGGAAGCACCGTGTAACGCTCTTCGCGCTCAATCAAGTCTTCCATATGCGGCGGCAGAGGCACGCCCAGGAAGCCCGCTTTTACTACCGCTTCAGCGAACTTGGCCGGGTGCGCGGTGGCCAGCGTTATCATCGGCGTTGACTGATCAGCACGAGCACGCTCGGCGGCACGATAGCCAGTGGCGGTATGCGGATCGAGCATTTCACCCGTGCGCTTATGCGCCTCGCGAATCACCTCAAGGATGGTTGCATCGTCCACGCTGTAGCTAGTGAACTTCTCGCGCAGTTTTGCTAACGGCGCATCGGCCAGGGCGGTAGGCTCATTCTGGAAGCGCTCAAGCAGCGCAGACACGGCTAAACCATCGCGGTCGTAAGCGTCAAATAGCAGGCGCTCAAAGTTTGACGACACCACGATATCCATAGAAGGTGCCAGCGTTGCCGCCAACTCTTTTTTGGAGAAATCATTAGCGGCCAGCGTGCGGTGCAGAATGTCGTTGGCGTTAGTGGCAATGATGAACTGCTTCACCGGCAGGCCCATCTTGTAGGCCATGTAGCCTGCAAACACATTGCCAAAGTTAGCCGACGGCACGCAGAAGCTCACCTCACGGTGCGGCGCACCCAAGGCAACGCCTGAGGCGATGTAGTAAACGATCTGCGCCATAATGCGCGCCCAGTTGATCGAGTTCACCGCCACCAAACGGGTGCCATTGAGGAACGTCTGGTCGGCAAAGCTGGCTTTGACCATGGCCTGGGCATCGTCGAAATTGCCTTCAATGGCGATATTAAAGACGTTATTGGCCAGTACCGAGGTCATTTGGCGCCGCTGAACTTCCGACACCCGGTTATGCGGGTGCAGGATAAAGATATCCAGGTTGTCGCAGTGGCGGCAGCCTTCAATGGCGGCTGAACCGGTATCGCCAGAGGTGGCCCCCATGATCACCGCGCGCTCGCCGCGCTTTTTCAGGAAGTGATCCAGTAGGCGGCCGAGCAACTGTAGCGCTATGTCTTTAAACGCTAACGTCGGGCCATGAAACTGCTCCAGCAGGAAGTGATTAGCATCAAGCTGCTTGAGCGGCACAACCGCATCGTGATTAAACGTCGCGTAGGCTTCAGTGACAATGCTATGGAAGGTAGCGTCGTCGATTTCACCGTTCACAAACGGCTTCATCACCCGAAAGGCAATTTCCGCGTAGGAGAGCCCGGCCATGGCGGCAAGCTCTTCATGGGAGAACGCCGGCAGGGTTTCGGGCACATATAGCCCACCGTCGCTGGCCATACCGGTGAGCACGACTTCTTCAAAAGAGAGCGCGGGCGCCTGCCCACGGGTGCTGATATAGCGCATTCTGGGTTACTCCCCTTCGTCCAGGCTTTCCACGCGAATACGCGTTAACGGCCCGGCGATATCGGCCATCGACTCAATCTCACGGATCGCTGCGTTCATCTGCTTCTCTTTGGTGCGGTGCGTCAGCAGGATAATGGGTACCAGCTCACCTTCGGTGGCCTCTTTCTGGATCAGCGCTTCAATAGAGATGCTCTGCTCGGCCAGAATCGTTGCTACCCGTGCCAGCACGCCGGGGCGATCTACCGCCAACAGACGCAGATAGTAAGCGGTGGTGATATCTTCCATGGGCATAATGGGCAACTGGCTGACATCTTCATCAATGCCGCTAAACGCCAGATAAGGCACCCGATAGTGGTGGTCGGTGGTGATGTCGCGGGCAACGTCAAGCAGGTCGGCCACCACAGCAGAAGCGGTCGGCTCTGCACCAGCACCAGCACCATAGTAAAGTGTTGGGCCAACCGCATCACCCATTATGGCAATGGCATTTTTAACACCGTGCACATTAGCTAGTAGGCGCTCTTTAGGAATCAGCGTGGGGTGAACCCGCAGCTCAAGCCCTTGATCGGTGCGCTTAGAGATACCCAAATGCTTAATCACATAGCCCAGGTTATCGGCCTGCTCAACGTCTTCGGCGGTAATACGCGAAATGCCTTCGGTGAAGGCTTTTTCAAACTGCAGCGGCACGCCGTAAGCAATCGAGGCCAAAATCGTTAGCTTGTGCGCGGCGTCGATACCTTCCACATCAAAAGTGGGATCGGATTCGGCGTAGCCCAACGCTTGGGCTTCTGCGAGCACGTCTTCAAAGGCACGGCCTTCGTCGCGCATATGGGTAAGAATATAGTTGCCGGTGCCGTTGATAATGCCCGCTACCCATTCGATACGGTTGGCACCCAAGCCTTCGCGCAACGACTTAATCACCGGAATACCACCCGCGACCGCGGCTTCAAACGCCACGATAACGCCCTTTTCGTGGGCAGCCTTGAAGATTTCGTTACCGTGCACGGCAATCAGCGCTTTATTGGCGGTGACGACATGCTTGCCGTTGGCGATGGCAGTCAATACGAGTTCGCGAGCGATATCGTAACCGCCAATCAGCTCCACCAGAACATCGACATTGGGGTTGGTGGCAACTTCAAACACATCAGAGGTGGCATTGATGCCGGTAATATCGCAGTCAGGATGAATACTGCGGTGAGCAACCTGCTCAATCACAATAGGACGGCCAGCACGACGCGCAATATCGTCAGCGTTGCGGGTCAATACGTTAAAGGTGCCGCCACCGACAGTGCCTAAACCACAAATACCTACTCTTACCGGTTTCAAAATACTTCCCCTTTCGTGTCGTGCACCTGGTGGTGCTGGTCTTAAATTTAGTCTTAAAAGCGGTTTTATAAGCTCTTAACCACACGCGTTAAGACAGTATCTCAGCGTTGTATGCCGTCTAATCGTTGCGGCACTACTCCTCGTCATCCAAGCCTAACATGGCGGTGAGCCGCTCGGGTGGTACAAATCCAGGGACCAACTGCCCATCGGGCAAAATAATCGCCGGTGTCCCCTGCACGCCCAGGGCTTTACCCAGCTCATATTGGCCAGCTACCGGATTGTCGCAGTCTGCCGCGCTGGCAATAGCCTCGCCTTCTTTGGCTTGAGTCATCGCTTCGCTGCGATTATCTGAGCACCACACCTGCTTCAGCGTGTTGGCGGCTTGGCTCCCCATGCCCGCACGAGGAAACGCCAGATAATGAACGGCGATACCGCGCTCATTTAGGTCGGGAATCGTTTCGTGTAAGCGGGCACAGTAAGGGCATGTGGGGTCGGTAAACACCACGATGGTCGCCTTGGGCTCACCAGCGCCGCGGTAAATGACTCGTTCACTTTCAGGCACCGCGGCCAAGGCATCAGCCCGCTCTTGGTTGTGCTCTTGCTCGGTTACATTGACCAATCCATCATCAGCATTTTCATACAGGTCACCAAGCAAGAAGTGGCTACCTTCGGCATTGGAGTAGAAAGATTCGCCGCTCTCCAGCCGAACGTGGTAAATGCCCTCCATTGGCGTCGCGGTGACCGCTTCCACGGGCATCGGTTGACCATTGACGCTGAGTGACCCAGCGAGGCGGTCTGCCACGGCATCGGCCTGGGCAGCAGCCGGCAACAGGCTGCCGGCAATCAGTAACGGAAATACTAAAAAACGGCGTTGACGCATCATCAATTCAACCTCGTGGGTGATGTTCTGCATGTAAACTTTCCAGGCGCGCTTGGGCCACATGGGTATAAATCTGGGTCGTCGATAGATCGCTATGGCCTAGCAGCAGTTGTACGACCCGTAAATTGGCCCCATGATTCAATAAATGTGTCGCAAACGCATGACGCAATGTGTGCGGCGACAGAGGACGGGTAATTCCCGCCGTAATGGCATGGACTTTAATACGGTGCCAAAACGTCTGCCGGGCCATGGCTTTATCGCCTCGACCAGGAAAAAGCGCCGGGCGGGTAGTGTCACTCATTAAAGTCAGCCGTGCAGTGTCCATGTAATGCGCGATCCAATCTGCCGCTTCCTCGCCCATGGGTACCAGACGATCTTTATCGCCCTTACCGCGCACCCTAACCACCCCTTGACGAAGATTAACCGCATCACTGGTTAGTCCCACTAACTCAGATACCCGCAGACCACAGGCGTAGAGCAGCTCTAGCATGGCCCGATCCCGCACCCCCAAAGGTGTATCCGTATCCGGCGCCATCAGCAGGCGCTCCACCTCATCCTCTTCCAAGGTATTGGGTAAGCCCGGTATCACACGGGGCAACTTGATGTCTGTCAGCGGGTCGCTGGCTACCTGGTTATTTAAGCGCCCCCAGCGGTAGAAGCTGCGTAGCGTCGACAGTAGCCGGGCATTACTGCGCAGCTGATAACCCTGTTCACGGCGGCTGGTCAGCCACTCGTTTAGACGCTCTGGGGGCGGTGCTAATAGCGCCTCACCGTGAGTTTCCAAGTGAGCCTGCCACGCGGTTAGATCACGCCGGTAGGCCGCTAAGGTATGGTCGCTGGCGCCCTGTTCGAGCCAAAGGGCGTCTAAAAAAGCATCAATAACGCTCATACGTCAGCAGTCTCAGCATTCGCTTATAAAAAACCCCGTCCCGCAAAGCGGTGACGGGGTCTTGGTACCTAGGCGCGACGCGGCTGCAAGAGCAGCGCACGCCCGAGGAGCAGCGGCGTTTAAGCCAACTTTTCCTTGATACGTGCAGAACGACCGCTGCGCTCGCGCAGGTAGTACAGTTTAGCTTGACGCACATCACCGCGACGCTTGACTTCGATAGAGTCAACCAGCGGGCTGTAAGTCTGGAAGGTACGCTCAACGCCAACACCGTGAGAAATTTTACGCACGGTGAATGCGGAGTTCAGGCCACGGTTACGCTTACCGATAACCACACCTTCAAACGCCTGTAGACGCTCGCGGGTGCCTTCCTTAACTTTAACCTGCACAACAATGGTATCACCTGGCGAAAACACAGGGATTTCCTTGCCCATTTGCTCAGATTCGATCGCCTGGATCACTTTACTTTTGTTGCTCATTTTCATGCTCCTAAATAACGTGATGGCTTGACCGCTCAATCATGGGAGGCGGAAGCCGTGATCCCGGCGCTCGCATCGAGCCACGCGGGAATCGTTATGGGTGACACAGGTACGTAGGCTGCTTTCTATAGGTAAGCTACCTGTTTTATCTGTCCTGCACCGCCGCTCTGGTCTATATAGTTGAAAAACAAGCTAGTTGAAAAACTAGTTGAAAAACAAGCTACTTAGTGGACAGAACGTATTCCTCGATAAACTCGTTTAACAGCTTGCGCTGTTCGACATCTAATGTTCGCCCTTCCAATAAGTCAGGACGACGCTGCCATGTGCGGCCCAATGATTGCTTTAGCCGCCAGCGCTTAATGGCTGCATGATTACCACTTAGCAGCACATCTGGCACCTGACGCCCGTCGATAATTTCTGGACGGGTATAGTGCGGGCAATCTAACAGACCGTCATTAAACGAGTCTTCGACAGCGGAATCTTGATGACCCAGTACGCCGGGAATCAGCCTTGCCGCTGCATCAATCAGCACCATCGCTGGCAGTTCACCGCCGCTCAGCACATAGTCACCAATCGACCACTCTTCGTCGATGTCACTTTCCACCACGCGCTCATCAATGCCTTCATAGCGCCCTGCCACAACCACTAAAGGTCCGGCGGAAGCCAGTGCTTGAACGCCCTGCTGATCTAACTTGCGCCCTTGGGGCGAGAGATAGATCACCGTCGGCACCAGGCCGGTGGCTTGTTGCGCCCGCTCGCGGGCGGCAAAGATCGCTGCGCGTAGGGTGTCGACTTTCATCAACATGCCTGGACCACCGCCATAGGGGCGATCATCTACGCTGCGGTGACGATCAGTGGCGTAATCACGCGGATTCCAAAACTCTAGTGCGATGCGCTGCTTCTCTACCGCTCTGCCGACCACGCCTTGCTGCGTTAGCGCGTCGAACATCTCGGGAAACAGTGACACCACGCCAATCCACATAGCAGGCGACGCTATTTCGCTTTCACCAAGCTCGTTTTCACAAAGCTCGTTTTCACAAAGCTCGTTTTCACAAAGCCCTGGCTCTATTGAGTCAGCAGAAACATCATTACTCAAACTGTTCATAAGTTTGGTCAAAAGTCAGCATCCCAATTGACGACCATGCGGCCCTCTTGAGTACTGATTTCGACAATGACATCATCGGGCAAAAACGGTAACAGCCGCTCGCGCTTGTCGATTGCATCAGAATCGCCGCGAACTACCATGACATCGTTGGCACCGGTTTCGAACAGATAGCTTACCCGTCCTAACCGCTCGCCAGCCTGAGTGAAGACCACCATGCCTTCAAGCTCATGCCAATAATACTCGTCGTCAGAAAGCTCAGGCAGTGCCTGTTTGGGCATCAGGATGTCCGTTTGGGCTAATGCTTCAGCCGCGCTACGGTCATCGACCCCTTGCAGTTGCACTACAAGTCCTTTGCCCTGCCGACGCCCCTGAACAATGTTTATGCGCGTAAGCGTTTCCCCTTGGCGCACCCACCATTCCGGGTACTCTAGAATGCTGTCTATCGGGCTAGTGTAGGAGTAAACCTTGAGCCAACCTTTCACCCCATAAGGGCTAGTCAGCTTGCCTAGCACCACATGGGTGTCGTCAGTTTGGCTTATTTCAAAACGCGACATTGACGACCTCAGCTAGCCACAGCACTCAATTTATTCCACATAAAGGTCCCACACAGCAGGCTTAGGCCTGTTTGCGTGCTTCTTTAAGCAGCTCAGCAACACGACCAGAAACCTGGGCGCCTTGGCTCTGCCAATGAACAACGCGGTCTAAATCAACGCGTAGACGCTCTTCTTGACCACGGGCAACCGGGTTGAAGAAGCCAACACGCTCGATGAAACGACCATCACGTGCATTACGCGAATCAGTAACAGTCAGGTGGTAAAAGGGACGCTTCTTGGCGCCACCACGGGCCAAACGAATGGTAACCATACGATAACTATCCTTCGGTTGAGGTTACGAGAGTGTGGTCATAGCGCTAACCGCTACCGAAACACTCTTCGTGCTGTTTTCTTGACACCTAGGCTTGCACAGGGCTCGCTTCGTGCCATTAAGGCCTTCACTGAGTGGCGTTACCGTTACGTTTTGGCGTATTTCAGGCAACACCCACGCATGAAGAGGCCGCATTCTACGCAAATGCGCTCGGCTTGGAAAGCCTGACAGCCAGAAAACTCACAGGCAGTCAACCTCACCAAGCCCATCCGCGCTTTAAGATTGCTGTTTTAGCGCCGGGGTAAGCCGCCTGGACCACCCATACCGCCCATGCCTCCCATACCGCCTGGGCCACCCATTCCGCCGGGACCTCCTGGGCCGCCTGGGCCTCCGCCGCCCATCATTCCCGACATACCACGCATCATTTTCTGCATGCCGCCCTTTTGGCCCGCTTTCTTCATCATCTTCTGCATCTGCTTGTGCTGCTTAAGCAGGCGATTCAGATCTGGCACCTGCAGGCCTGCGCCAGCGGCAATGCGGCGTTTGCGCGAACCGTTGATAATATCAGGCTTGCGGCGCTCTTTAGGCGTCATTGAATTAATCAACGCTTCGAGTTTGCCAAGCTCCTTCTCAGGGCCGGGGCCTTGGGCCATTTCAGCCATCTGCCCCATGCCAGGCAGCTTGCCTAACAGACCGCCCATGCCACCCATTTTTTTGAGCTGCTGTAGCTGGTCACGGAAATCTTCCAGATCAAACCCATCGCCTTTTTTGACCTTCTTGGCCAGCTGTTCGGCTTTGGATTTATCGACGGTGCGTTCGGCTTCCTCAATCAGCGACAGCATGTCGCCCATACCCAGGATTCGTGAAGCGACCCGGTCGGGGTGGAACGGCTCTAGAGCATCGACTTTCTCACCGACACCCATGAACTTGATAGGCTTGCCGGTGATATAACGCACCGATAAGGCCGCACCACCGCGGGCATCACCATCCGCCTTGGTCAAGATAACACCGGTCAGCGGCAGCGCTTCACTGAACGCTTTAGCCGTATTCGCGGCATCTTGGCCGGTCATGGCATCGACGACAAACAGCGTTTCCTGGGGCGAGACTGCTTTATGCAGCGCCTGGATTTCCGCCATCATCGCTTCATCAATGGCTAAGCGACCGGCGGTATCGATCAATACCACATCGTGGAACTGGATCTTGGCGTGCTTAATCGCCGCTTCAGCAATCGCTACCGGCTGTTGATCAGAGCGCGAGGGGAAGAAATCCACCTCGACTTCTTTAGCCAGGGTTTCTAGCTGATCAATGGCCGCCGGCCGATAGACGTCGGCAGACACCACCAGCACTTTCTTTTTCTCGCGCTCACGCAGATAGCGGGCAAGTTTGGCAACAGAGGTGGTTTTACCCGCGCCCTGTAGACCAGCCATCAATACAACGGCAGGCGAGCCTTTAAGCACAAAGCCGTCGTTGGCTTCGCCCATGATCGCTTCCAGCTCTTGCTGGACAATTTTGACGAACTGCTGGCCTGGCGAAAGGCTTTTGGATACTTCCTGGCCAACCGCACGCTCGCGCACGCGCTCAATAAATTCCTTGATGACCGGCAGTGCCACATCGGCCTCAAGCAGTGCGCGACGCACTTCGCGCAGGGTATCTTTAATATTGTCGTCGGTCAGGCGAGCCTGGCCCTTAATCGACTTTAGCGTCTGGGAAAGACGCTCACTTAGATTCTGGAACATGGGGCCTCTCTGCCTCCGTCACTGCCGATGGCGCGCACGCCCTGGACTAAATAGTGGAAAGATTATACGCGCTCATGCTGTGAGTCTCCATGGGGGAGTGCCGGTGACCCTGCGGGGCTGGCACTTTTACCCGTTGAAAGCTTCTCCCTATTTTCGTGCGGCTGCCCCGCTGGGCGACGCCGCTTGGATTCGTTATAGTAGTTGGATTGATTTTCGTCGTAATCACGCTTAATTCGTTTATTTATTAACAGCAACGCGCTGCAAGGCGCACGGATAGCATCATGCAGGCGCTCCCTTTCGCCACGATTGCTTTTGTTCTTTATGTTGCCGCCGCCATTTGGCAGGGCATGACGCTGTTTCGGCGCGTACCGCCCCGCCAAGGGATGGTGCGCCTGCTTGCCGTGCTGGGCCTGCTGCTGCATATTCCGGTAGTCGTCAAATTAGTCGGTCAGGCTCCTGGTTTGCTGCCGGGCTTTACCACCAGCGCCACGCTATTAATGGCGGTGGCCGTCAATGTCGTGCTGGTAGCGAGTCTATTCAAACCGGTGCTCAACGCGGGCATAGCGCTTTTCCCGCTGGCAGGCATTGCCTTAATTGCCGCCACTTGGCTGCCCAACCAAGGCGGCCACACTGGCCTTACACCGGGGATTTTGCTACATGCAGTGAGTTCTGCCTTGGCATTTGCCGTACTGGCCATCGCCGCCGCTCAAGCTGTCCTAGTTGGCCTACAGAACCAAGCACTGCGCCATCATCATATTCGGGGCATTGTGCAGTCATTACCTCCGCTGACCACCATGGAGCGGGTGCTCTTTGAGTTGGTTTGGGCAGGCATCATCATGCTTACGCTCTCCATCGCGAGCGGGCTTATTTTTCTAGATAACTTCTTTGCTCAACATTTAGCCCATAAGACGGTGCTGTCGCTATTGGCCTGGGTGATATTTACAACGCTTCTGATCGGGCGTTACCGCTTTGGCTGGCGTGGTATGCGCGCCGTGCGATGGACCCTGGGCGGCTGCGCCCTTCTGGTACTGGCCTACTTTGGCAGCAAGTTCGTACTTGAATTCTTACTCAATCGATAGCGGCTCAACCGCTAAAGGCGCCCGCCCGCGCCTTTAGTTGTCTTGACACATCCCTCGCGACCTTCTACAAATCGAGCCTAATTCGCCACAAAGGACCTTTCGACTTGAGCGACGACTTCCCCCTGGGGTTACTGTTCGGCCTGCTAGCCTTACTGATAGTGCTTTCTGCTTTCTTCTCAAGCTCTGAAACCGGCATGATGTCGATTAACCGCTACCGCTTGAGCCATCAGGCTAACAGCGGGGATCGTAGAGCCAAACGGGTCATGCGTCTGCTCACACGCCCAGATCGCCTAATCGGCGTTATTTTGATCGGCAATAATTTCGTCAACAACCTTGCCGCATCGATTGCTACGATCATTGCCATTCACTTTTTTGGTGATGTCTCAGGCCCTGCAATCTCCACAGCACTGCTGACGATTACCATTTTGATTTTCGCTGAGGTGACGCCGAAGACCTATGCCGCGATCAAGCCCGAACGGATTGCTTACCCTACCTCCTTCGCATTAGAGCCGCTGCTTAAGCTGCTCTATCCGCTGGTCTGGTTGGTCAACGTGATGTCTAACGGACTGCTTAGACTGATCGGCGTTAAAAGCGTTGATAATGGTGGTGATAGCCTAACTCGCGACGAATTACGCACGGTGGTGCACGAGGCAGGCACGCTGATCCCTTACCGCCACCGCGCCATGTTGCTGTCGATTCTTGACCTTGAGAATGTCACCGTGAACGACATTATGGTGCCGCGTCACGAGGTGCTGGGCATTGATTTGGATGACTCACTAGAAGATATACTGACCCAGATTCGTACCAGCCAGCACACCCGCTTGCCCGTCTACAAAGGCGACATCAACAATATTATTGGCATGCTGCATCTTCGTAACGCGGCACGCTTTCTCTCTCGCGATGAAGTGACTAAAGCTTCGATCGTGCAAGAGGCACGTGAGCCCTACTTCATTCCCGAGTCGACGCCACTGCATACCCAACTGCTCAATTTTCAAAAGCAGAAACGGCGTATCGGCATCGTGGTCGATGAGTATGGCGATGTAGAAGGCTTGGTAACGCTGGAAGATATACTTGAAGAGATTGTGGGCGAGTTCACCACCGACGTATCTGAAGATGAAGAGATTCATCAGCAGGACGACGGTAGCCACGTGATTGAAGGTACCGCCACAATTCGAGACATCAATAAAATGCTTGGTTGGCAGTTGCCCACCGATGGCCCCAAAACCCTCAACGGGCTAATTCTTGAGCATCTTGAGGCATTCCCTGAAGGGCCTGCCTGTCTGCAGATTGATAATATGCGGATGGAGATACTCGAGATTCGCGACAATCTGATCACCTCAGCGCGCTGTTGGCACAAGCTACGCGTGCCACGGCGCTAGGTGAGGGGGGTTACTTTTAAGCCATGCTAGCGGCGGCTGGCAAGATCCTGATCAGCCGCTGCTTTTAATGCTCTAACACGCGCCTCAAGAAACCGCCGCAGTGCCATATCATCGGCGTCCAAGCGGTTGAGCGGTGGCCCAAAGTGCAAACTCACCGGCGCCCGAAATCGCTTGGGGCATTTCTTTAGTGCTTTGCCGCCATGATGTGATGTCCACGACCCCCACAGGCCTGCTAACCCCGCAGGGATCACCGGAACATCGTCCCTTGCCAGAATGGTCTCTAAACCTCGCCTGAAGGTGTGAATCTCACCGTCTGGGGTCAATCTTCCCTCTGGGAACACCATCACTACCTGGCCTTGACGTAGCGCTTCGCTGACGTCATCCAGGGCGCGCCTGATAGCGCTGGGGCTGCGCCGCTCAGACTCAATGGGAATGGCACCGACCAACTGAAACCACCACTTAAGCCATGGTGAGTCAAAAATCGGCTGGTCCATTACAAAGCGCAACGGACGTGGGCTAGCCCCGCCGAGCACGAGCGCATCCATAAAACTTACGTGGTTACACACCACCAGCGCTGCACCCTGTTTGGGAATATGCTGTTGACCATGCACTTGTAGACGATAGCAAAGGCGCATTGAGATAAAAATAAGCCAACGCAGGATATGGCGGAACGCGCTGACCCACCCCTTCACGTGGTCGTCTCGCGATGGCGAAGCCCCGCCAATATGGTACTCATCAGTTGATCCAACAGTTCATCCACTTTTAATTGCTGCCCCTGCCAATAACCCAAACGCTCGTTAAGCCCAAGCTGAACAAGACCGTGAACGCTGCCCCACAGAGTGCGTCCTAAGCGGCGGGCTTCGAGATCATCCAGCGCTGGCTGGTAGGATTTGAGCGACGCCTCTACCTGGGTAAACAGCGCCTCAATCAGATCGCTTTGCCGCTGATCAAGCTCGCCTTCTTGCGCCAGCGGATAATCAAACAGCAGTTGCCAGCGGTAGCAATCCTGCTCTGCAAACTGCCAGTAAGCACGCGCTAGTGAGCGTAACCATGGTTCAGGGTCATCATCCACAAGACTGGTAATGGTGTGCTGCAAGCGCGCCAAGGTTTCCACATTGACGTGCTGTAATAAGTTATTAAAGCTGCCATATAGCTTGAGCAGCGTGCTTGGGGCGCAGCCGACTTCTCTGGCAAGGGCACGCAGTGAGAGACCATGGACTGGCTGCTTAGCCAACCACTCATCACAAGCGTGCATGACCTGCGCATGGAGGGCATCGGGCGCATGCTGTCTAGGACGGGCCATGGCGATCTCTTAAGGTCAACGGCAAACGAGGAGGAATGCCTCACTGCACTTTAGCGGGAGTAAAGGATGGTATAGGATACCTTACATCGAACACTGTTTTCGACACTAAAACGCTACATTTCGCGCTTTATTACGTGAAGTCCCCCACTATATCGGTACACTTACGCTACGATTTTGTTTTAGGAGATAGGTATGACGGGGCGTCTGCATGTACAAAACTTACCACTGTCCCGCTTATTACCCTCTCTTATTCCCTCTGAGCCACTGGTAGAGTCCCCCAATTTAGCGCCCCGTCGCCCCATTTCCGCGATTCGGCTTGAGCAAGGGGAATATCGCCTCTCTTCGCTTTTCTGGGGCCTCACGCCGCCTTGGCTGGACGTACTGGATCATGCGCCTCATTGCGCTCGTGCCGAAACCCTTGAATCGCGAGCAATGTTTCGCGAGGCCTTTAGCGCCCGCCGCTGCGTGATTCCAGTTAGCGGCTTCTATCTTTGGAAAACGCAGCCGCGCAGCAAACAGCCCTATTTAGTAACCCAGGTGACACGGGCACCCCTGCTGCTGGGCGCCTTATGGTGCCGCTACCACACTACGTTAACAGCGTTCACTGACTCAGCAGCACTGATCACGGTGCCTGCCAATCTTTTGCTATCACCGTTAACCGACCGCTTACCGGTCACTATTCAACCCCATGCGCTAAGTGCGTGGCTGGACCCAGATACCGACCTGGAAACACTGAATTCGCTATTAACGCCTGCGCCCTTGGAACTGTTGGGCGCTTTTCCGGTATCAAAACATGTCAATAACCCCGCCTATCAGTCTTCGGTCTGTGCCCACCCTACGGGACCGATGCTGCGCTGGGCCGTGTCTCAGGAGACGTAATGTTGCGACCCTCTTATGTAATGCGCTGGCATCAACTGCCTCAGCGTGCCCTGCTCAGCATTGTCGCCAGTATCTGGTTAGCGCCGCTCGCGCTGGCTTCTGACGATGACGCTGTGGCCGAGGTCATCACGCCAAACGTTAGCCCTTATGACAGCCGTGACTACCGCGTTTTAACGCTGGAAAATGGCCTTAATGTGCTACTGGTCAGCGACCCTGAGGCGGATAAAGCAGCGGCGTCAATGAATGTGCGTGTCGGCAGCGCCCAGGACCCCGAAGACCTGCAGGGGCTAGCGCACTTTCTTGAGCATATGCTGTTTTTAGGTACCGAGCCGTACCCTGAATCCGACGCCTACCAGCGCTACATTTCAGGCAACGCAGGGTCACACAACGCCTTTACCGCCCAGCAAGACACCAATTACTTCTTTGATATCGAGCCCTCGGCACTGCCCGGTGCCCTTGACCGCTTTAGCGAGTTTTTTCTTTCGCCGCTGTTTAATGCAGATCATTTAGAGAGCGAGCGCAATATCGTTCACTCTGAGTATATGGCCCGCATTCGTGACGAATCCCGGCGCGAAAATGACGTACTCAATCAACTGCTCAATCCTAACAACGCCACGACTGGTTTTGCCGTGGGCAGCCGTGAGACCTTAGCCAGCCCGCCTGAAGGCGAAACGACGCTGCGCGAGCGAGTGATTGATTTTTATCACCAATATTACGACGCCAATGTCATGAATCTGGCGATTGTGGCACCGCAGCCGCTGGATACGCTTGAAGAGTGGGTAGCCGAACGCTTTGCCGACATTCCAGATAACGACCTGCGCGTGCCGACGATCGACGAGCCGTTAGTAGATCCTGACACCCTGCCGCGCTATATCGAACGCCAATCGCTGCAGGATCGTCGTCAGCTGCGCTTTTACTTCCCGGTTCCCGACCCCACCGATGACTACCGTAGTAAGCCAACACAACTCATCTCGCACCTGCTGGGCGATGAAGGGGATGGCAGCTTGCTAGCGGTACTGCGTGACGCAGGGCTCGCCGACGGTCTCTCTGCTGGCATTGGCCGTGGCGATGGTAAAGATGCCCTGTTTACCGTCTCTGTCAGTCTGACACCCGCCGGTGCTGAGCGTTTGGATGATATCGAAGCCACTCTGTTTGCCGCTATTGAGCAACTACAAGACGACGGCCTCGCCTCCTGGCGCTATGAGGAACAGGCCAATCTTAACGAGCAGGCCTTCCGCTTTCAGCAGCATGGTGCGCCTCAACAGGAAGCGACCCGCCTCTCCATGAGCCTTTCGCGCTACCCAGTGGAAGATGTACAGTACGCGGCTTACCGCATGGATGGCCCCGATGCCGAGCGCCAACAGGCCTATCTCGATGCATTAACGCCAGACAACATGCTGCGCTTCTACTCAGCACAGGATGTGGAAAGCGATACTGTTTCACCATGGTTCAATACCCAGTGGAACGAGCAAACGCCTAACCAGTCAGGCCAAGCCCTTAGCGGCTTAGCACTGCCCGGCCCCAACCCTTTTATTGCCAATGATTTAACGCTTTTGGAAGGCCAGGACGAACACCCCAGTCAGTTAGTAGATACACCTTCATTTACTGCTTGGCATATGCAGGATGCGCGGTTCAACACCCCAAGCGTTGAATGGCGCGTCAGCCTGCAACACCCCAGCGCGAGCTACTCCGCTGAAGAAGCAGTGCTCACCCGTCTACTCGCCAGTTGGCTCAACGACAGCTTGAATGAATCGCTCTATCCCGCCTGGCTGGCAGGTCAAGCTTTCAGCGCCTACCCGCACGCCCGTGGCATGACACTTTCATTCTCCGGCTGGCGGGATGGTCAAACGCCGCTGATTGAGCAGGCCCTCAAGCAGCTTAAAACGGCGGAAATTACCGACGGCGCCTTTGAGCGCGTGCGCTACCAACTGCAGCGCGAGTGGCGCAATGCCCCTCAGGCATCGCTTTACGGCCAAGCCAGCCGCACGCTCGGCGAAGCCTTGCTTACACCGCAGTGGTCAAACGCTGATTTTCTGACCGCTAGCGAGCGCTTTGAGCGCAACCATTTGGTAGACTTCCGCAAACGCTTTCTAAAAGATCTTTACGTCGACGCCATGGCGGTGGGAAATCTTGACGCCGACTTAGCGCGCGAACAGGCCGAGATCATGCGTGGCTATCTTCGTCCGCGTTTAACCCGCGACGATATTGCCAACCTTACGCCTCTGGCGGTTAGCGAAGAGCACCGAGTGCTCCACCCTCATAGCACCCGTGAAGAGTCGTTGATACTGCGTTATATGCAGGGACGCGACCAAACGCCCAAAGAGCAAGCCACGACCAGCGTGATCGCCCAGTGGTTAGAGACGCCGTTCTACCAGCAGTTGCGCACCGAGCAGCAGTTAGGTTATGTGGTTAACGCAGGCTATTCGCCGCTCCTTGAAGCGCCGGGGATTGCGTTAGTTGTCCAATCACCGGACGTCGACAGCGACACCATTGCAGAGCGTATGGATACGTTCCTTGAAGAGGCTAGCCAGCGCCTTGAACAATTAAGCGATGAGGACTTGGCGCCCTACCGCCAGGCAGTCAACAACCAGCTGCGTCAGCGTGATACCAGCCTGCCAGGCATGGCCAATCGCTACTGGCAGGCAACGGCATTAGAAGAGGTGCGTTTTGATCGCCGGGAGCAACTGGCCGACTTAGTGCTGAACGTGAGCCTGGAGGATATGCAAGACCTCTGGCCGTCGCTGCGCGAGCACACGCTGGACATTCGCTTCAACCCCGAAGACGAACCCAGCGATGTAGCTGCCTATCGAGAAGCGCGCTCAGCCCTGCCGAAAATGCATAATGAATAAGTCGCGCTGCTAAAAAACCGATTCCGGCTCAGGCGTCAAACGCCTGGGCTGGCATCATCGCCTCTATGAACATTACCAGCTCTTCCAGAATCTGCCGTTCGCGATCAGAGAGGGTTTGCTGATTGTACTGAGCAATTTCCCGCGCAAAGGCCTTTAACGTAAAGCCCGCCAACGCAGGGTCATTAATACGCATCCATCGATACGCCTCCCACTGCTCACGCTCTTCACCTTCTAGCGTGTCTGGATAGTTGCGTGCGCGATAGCGAAACAGCATCTCCTCCAAGCGCGGATCTTGAAACGCAAAGCGTTGACCCACCAAATCCCATGGCTCCATCGCGCGCACCCGCTCCATCTGCTGGCGATCTGCGGCGGAGAAGAAGCTGCCGGAATAGAGCATCAAATCAGGATCTTGTGGCGCATCCTCGTAACCTGCACTAAATACCTCTGCGACTTTGCTAGTGATACCACTGGCATCGCGCAGGGTTTTCCAATGCTGCCGACAGGCCTTCACATCCAACCCTAAACGCTCAACGATGGCCCCGTACTCACCCTTTTGCGGCCCATCAAGATCTTTTAAGGCGCTGGCAGGGAAAACTACCGGACAGCGATTGATATGAATTACTTTTAGCGGAATGCGCGCCTCACCCTCAGCTAAATCCTGCTGGCTGACAAACACACGCTCACGAATTTGCTCCGCTGACATATTGAGCAAGTCACTGGGATCAACGCTTAAATCGTAAACAATCATCCCATTAGGGTTGGTGGGATGCTCGGCCAGCGGCATCACTAAGGCACTGCAGCCTCGACTGGCGGGATAACGGCGGGAGATATGCAGCAGCGGTTTGGCGTTGGGCAAGTCGAGCTGCTTAGCCACCGCACGCTTACCGCGTAGGCCAAGCAGATAGTCGAATAGCTTGGCATTGCGCGCTTTGAGCAAGCGAGCAAGAGCAATGGTCGCCCGCACATCTGCCACTGCATCGTGAGCGCCTTCGTGGGCTATGCCATTAGCCGCGGTTAAATGCTCCAGCTTAAAACTCGGCGCGCCATCTTCCCGCAATGGCCACTCTATGCCCGTGGGGCGAAGCGCATAAAAAGCGCGCACCATATCAATCAAATCCCAGCGGGAATTACCGTTTTGCCATTCGCGAGCATAAGGGTCGAGCAGGTTGCGATAAAACAGATGGCGCGAGACTTCATCGTCAAAACGCAGGCTGTTGTAACCCACCACGCAGGTGCCGGGCTCGCTCATATGGCGCTGTATTTCGCCCGCGAACGCCGCTTCAGGAATACCATGGCGCTGGGCTTTTTGAGGGGTAATACCGGTGATCAAACAGGCCGCAGGATGGGGCAGATAGTCGTCGGCCGGCTTGCAATAAAGCTCAATAGGTTCGCCGATCTCATTCAGCTCGGGATCGGTTCGCAGCGCGGCGAACTGCGCAGGCCGATCGCGACGCGGGTCAGCCCCGAATGTTTCATAGTCATGCCATAGAAAACTGACAGGGGCAGCATTGGGTGGCGCCATGAAGAAGCACTCCGCTGAGCAATGAAAAGCCCAAGCCTAGCACACCCGCCACCCTTTTCGCCGCGCCTTCGACGCTTTGGCCTACTCTTAAGATCAGCTCTTTGGAAGCGTAACGTTCAACTCAAGTACAGAGCAGTTGTCTTCGCTGTCCAATGAAATTTGAATCGCATCGTCGTCCACATGCACGTAACGACGAATTACCTCAAGCAGTTCGCGCTCCAACAGCGGCATATAGTCGGGCTGACCACGCTGGCTACGCTGATGCGCCACGATAATTTGCAAACGTTCTTTGGCTACCGAGGCTGATTTCCTGCGCTCACGCTTCAAGAACTCCAGCAGTTTCATCGACGACCTCCCCCGAACATACGGCTCAGCAGGCTTTTACGTTGCATTTCATGGAAACGCAGCGGCATGTCTTCCCCAAGTAGGCGTGATACCGTGTCACTGTAGGCTTGGCCAGCGTCGCTGGAAATATCGTGGGTCACTGGTACACCTTGGTTAGAGGCGCGCAGCACGGCCTCAGACTCAGGAATTAAACCCAGTAGATTAATCGCTAAAATCTCACGAATATCGTCCAGCGTCAGCATATCGCCAGAGGTTACTCGCTCAGGATTGTAGCGGGTGACAAGGAGGTGTTCTTTAATAGGATCTTCGCCCTGCTCGGCGCGTCGAGTCTTGGATGCCAACAGCCCTAAAATACGGTCAGAGTCGCGTACTGACGATACTTCAGGGTTAGTGACCACAATCGCTTCATCGGCAAAATACATTGCTAACTGCGCTCCACGCTCAATACCAGCGGGCGAATCGCAAAGAATGAAATCGAAATCTTCTTTCAATTTTTCCAGGATTTCTGCGACGCCTTCCTGGGTCAACGCATCTTTATCGCGGGTTTGTGAAGCTGGCAGAATAAACAAATTTTCGACGCGCTTATCACGAATCAGCGCTTGATTAAGCCCTGCTTCGCCTTGAATCACGTTGACTAAATCATAAACTACACGCCGTTCACAGCCCATTATGAGGTCAAGATTCCGAAGACCTACATCAAAATCGATCACAACGGTTTTTTTACCGCGTAGCGCAAGTCCTGTGGAAATTGCTGCCGCACTAGTGGTTTTGCCGACCCCTCCTTTACCAGAGGTCACTACAATTATCTTGGCCAAGAGTCACTTCCTTCTTGAAGTCGTTCAACGCGAGCACTCGTTAATAGGTGCACTGCACATAACGGGAACGTCAATGTCATCAACATGCCATACTGTAACGGATAGCGCCTTCGGCGTCGCTAGGCATGAAGCACCAACGCACGCTCATAAAAACACCTTATCCGAGAGACTTAATTTCAAGCTGCTCTTTTGTAAAGTGAACTTCTGCTGGTCGCCTCAAAAGCTTAGAGTCAATATCTTCTAAACGTTTGTAATTTCCCGCCACTGAAAGCAGCTCAGCCTCCAGTTCACGGCAGTAAATACCTGCTTGGGTATTGCCATGAATGCCCGCTAAGGCGCGACCACGAAGCGCACCGTATACATGTATGCTACCTGCCGCCAACACTTCTGCTCCAGCGTTAACCGCACCGATCACGACCAAGTCACCTTCAGAAGCGCTGACCTGCTGCCCCGAACGGACAGTGCCGCGGTATAAGCGTGTCGCTAGTGCTGGGGATTCACCTTCGTTTGACTCCATATCATCACGGGTGACTTCATGAACAGGTGTCGTGTTAACACTTTCCAACACCCGACCACGCCCCTCCTCAATGGGCGGAAACCATCCTAACCCCAATGCCCAAGCGGACTGGCGAACGGGCTCTGAACCACCGCGCACTGCCACAGGTAGCAGCTTATGATCTCGACAAACAGCGCAAATTCGCTCAAGGGCTAAATGAGGTTCATCGAGCTTTTCCACGCTGAGCACAACCGGTGTATGCTGAAAGAAAGCAGGAGACTGGGAAAGCTTGCCCGCCAGCTGCTGCCGGATTCGCTCTGGATCGGCGCTACTTAGCTCCATGACGGTCATCGGCAACATGCCGCCTTTGAAGGTAAAGGCCACAGCGGCACTATCCACGTTAAGGCTCATGGCCGAACTCCATGTCATGTTCAAGTAAGATAAAGGTAGCGTACTATCACGTATTGTGGTGTAGAAAATAGTCGCTGACCACATCATAGTAATGCGAAATAGTAATGCGAAGAGTAGTAATGCCAAGCTAAGCGACAGCGCCGATGACTGCAACCGCCTAAGTCACCGTCGACTGATTTTTTTCATGCTACGCACCAGCAGGATGATCCATGCACGGACTGTTAAGACGCCTGTTCGCTCCTCGGTGGCAACATCCCGACCCCGAGGTGCGGCGCCAGGCCCTCCAGCGACTCGACCCTCAACAACCAGAACAGCGCCAGGCGCTGCAGTCGCTTACTCAAGATAGTGATCATCAGATTCGTCTAGCCGCGCTGCTTGCATTGGATGACTGCGCCGGTCTTGTTGATGATTATCCGCATTATCGGCACGAAGAAGCTTGGTTCAATGCCATCTGCCAACGGCTTAGTGGCCTTGAAGGCAATACTGACCTGCAGCAGCGACAAACCCTGACCAATCAAATTGAAGAGCCACGGGCGCTAAGCGTCATCGCCTTACAGGGTGATAACCTCAATCTGCGCTTAATTGCCCTTGGCAAGCTCACTGATGAGGGTGATTTGATCCATCAGGCGTGTCATAACGGCGTTGCCGCCGTACGGCATCAGGCGGCCGAGCGCATTGAAGGGGAAGAGGGCCTTAAGCGCTTATTGAAAGAAGCGCGTCGTGACCGTCAAGTGGTGCGCCTAGCGCGAGAGCGGCTTAATCGTTTACGTAGCGACGCAGAGTGGCTGGAAGCCAAACAGCAACAGTGTGAAACCCTGTTAAGCCAACTGGAACAGCACGCTCGTGCGCCTTGGGAACCTCTTTACGGCGGGCGCTTTCGTCATCTTGAGCGGCAATGGGAGCAACTGGCCCAACCGCCGAGCGCTGAACAGGAGCACCGCTTCCATCAGGCGCTACTCAACTGCCGTAAAACGCTTCACGATCACGAAACTCAAGAGCAGGCACGCAAACAAAGCGTCGAGCGGCGGGACGAAGCCGAGAGCACCCGCGAACAGTTGCTTGAAGGTATCGAAGAGACGCTTAACGGCCTGCGCCACGCCTCAGCCATGGCTGTGCAGGATATTGACAGCCTACGTGCGCAGCGCCAGCTATTAGGCCAACGCTGGCAAGCACTTTCTGATATGCACCCGCCTAGCGACACTATGCGCCAGCGCTACACGCTGGCCATTCATCACTACGACCAGTGTTTAGAGGCATGGCAGCGCTGGTGTGCGGTCAGCCCCGCAATTGAGACTGCCCTGACGGATGGCGATTATACCGCATTGGCAACACAGGTGAGCCAATGCCAGTGGCCCGATGCCATTATACCGCCAGCGTTACTCAGCCGTGCTCAAGCGGCACTCAGCTCAGAAAGCACCACCCCAGCCCAGCCCACAAAAGATAAGGCCGCACTGGAAGCGCATACCGCCGAACTTGATACCTTTGAGCACTTACTGGAGCGTGGCGCGTTCAAAAGCGCCAGCCGCCTACATCAACGGCTTAAGCCCCGCATTGAAGCGTTAGAAAGCAATGCTGCTCAACCACTTAAAGCACGATTAAAGCATTTAGCGGCTCACCTCGCTGAGCTACGTGACTGGCGGGGATTCGTTGCCGGCCCCAAACGCGAACAGCTATGCGCTAGCATTGAAGCACTCGCGAATGACCTCCACATGGCGGAAGACGCGCTAGACCGCCACCATCGCCAGTTGGTCAAAGAGTGGAAATCGCTGGGTGACGCAGCCGCTAATCGTGAACAGGCCACGCGCTTTCGCAGTGCGTCGGACCGAATTCATGAACGCCTTGCCCCCTGGCGGGAACGCCTGGGCGAAGAGCGTGAGGCCAATCTTCAAGCCCGCGAAGCACTGTGCGACCAGCTTGAAAGCCTGCTGGCTCAGCCTGCTGAAGACGCCGACCCAGATGTGCTGCGGCAAATTCGCGATAAAGCGCGCCACCAATGGCGCCACTATAGTCCGGTACCCCGCGAGCGCTCTGAAGCCGTTGGGCGTCGTTTCGGTACTATTCGCCATCAGTTACAGGCACTCATTGATCAACGCGCAGACACTATCGCCTCGCAAAAACAAGCGTTGATAAGCCAAGTCGCGGCACTACGCAGCGATGAAAGCCAGCCTTTGTCCCAGCGTATTCATCTGACCAAACAGTTACAGCAGCAGTGGCGAGGGCTTGGGCGAGCCCCAAAAGGCGAAGAACAAACGCTTTGGAAAGCCTTTCGCCATGAGTGTGCTGAGCTATTTGCCCAACGCGAAGCACATAAGCACGAGCAGGCGGCACGCCAGCAAAAACAGCTTGATGAGATGCAAACCCTCATCGACCAGATGGATAGTTGGCAGCCTATTGAGGCCAGTGAAGCAACCACGCTGGATAACTTTATAAACCAAGCCAATCAGCTAGAACCGCTGCCACGCAACCGGCGTAGTGAAGGCATGCAACGACGCATGAGCGGCATTGTGCGTGCTCGTCGAGAACGCTTAAATCGCCTAGCGGTAGCCGACACAGTTCATCAGTGGCACACCCTAATGCCGTTGGTCAATGCCCATTTGGCCGCTGATCAGCAATACCTCAGCGAAGCAGTGTCCAGCGAGGTCGATGCACAAACTGTGCTTAGCGCCTCACTACCGGCGGCTTTTAATGAAGCGCATAAAAAACGTAACCAGCAACGTCACAGTGTAGCGGTGCCGCTATCAGACACTAGCCATGCAAGCATTGCCGAATCGCTTGCCCGGTTAAGGGTGCACCTCTCAATGCTTGCGGTAGGCAGCGTGCGTCAAAGCGACGAACCACTGCGCCTAGCTATTCAGGTAGAGCGTTTGAATGAAGGTTTCAATCCAGAGCGCAGCCGTGATCAAGAAGTGGCCGACATATTGGTAGCGCTGCTAGCGTTAGGACCTATGCCTGCCACGCTATGGGCCACTGAAGTGAAAGAGTTGGATAATCTATTGAGTCGCCTGGCGCGCGTCCCGTTGCCATAGTTCTAACAGCAACTAACAACAACGGGAGGATGATAGCCTCCCGTTTGCGTTCTTCCCCTGGTAAGGGAAGCTAGCGTTTATCCGCCTGTGGAAAACCACTAGCCCATAAACTGACCACCGTTGATATCGATGTTAGCGCCGGTGATAAAACCGGACTCCTTATCGGCTAGGAACGTGACCAGTCGGCCAATCTCTTCTGGTGTGCCATAGCGCTTAACGGGGATCGTCTCCCGAATAGCTTCACGCACTTTTTCTGGAATATTCATGATCATATCGGTGGCAATATAGCCAGGTGATACCGTATTAACGGTAATACCTTTGGTCGCAGTTTCCTGCGCCAGCGACATGGTTAGGCCATGCATGCCCGCTTTCGCGGCCGCGTAATTGACCTGGCCAAACTGCCCCTTACGACCATTGATAGATGAAATATTGATAATCCGCCCATAGCCATGCTCAAGCATCATCTCGATCACACTACGACAAGTGTTAAAAACACTGTTGAGGTTAGTATCGAGCACTTCGTACCATTGCTCGTAGGACATTTTTTTCATGGTGCCATCACGGGTAATACCCGCACAGTTTACGAGCACACTTATTGGCCCATACTTATCGTGAATTTCTTGGGCTCCTTGTAGGCAGGCGTTATGGTCGGAAAGGTCGACACCGGACAGCTCGATATTGTTATAGCCGTCGGCATGCTGCGTTTCTAGCCAGGTTTTGGCCTTGTCGGGGTTACGGTAACCCGCCACGACCAGATAACCCGCATCTGCCAACGAACGACAAATTGCCGTACCGATACCACCAGTTCCACCAGTTACCCAGGCGACGGGGGCTTGATTGACCATTGACTACCTCCCTGATATGACAAATGGCTTGGATCTCAAAGCATGCACGTTTCGTCGCAAGCCATTGTGAATAAGCGCGATTGCGCTTGTACTACCCTAGTGCATAATTAAGCTTAGCAATGCACAAGCGTAAGCTTTTTGTTATGGCTATATAAAGCATAGCTGCACTTACCTCATGTTGCCGCAGGTCATAATCAACGGCTATAAGCCAAACGTGTTAATCACTCTATTGACTTCACGTAAAATTTCTGTAGAATACGCCACACGTTGATGCGGGGTGGAGCAGTCTGGTAGCTCGTCGGGCTCATAACCCGAAGGTCATCGGTTCAAATCCGGTCCCCGCTACCAATATTTTGAAAGGCAGATCAGTTACTTACTGGTCTGCCTTTTTTGTTTCTGTTTGTCTGCTAACTTCTTGTGACACATCTGTGACGTATATGTGACACATTCGCTCCGTTGCTTGCCTCTTAAATTTATTCTTACGACCTTCAGTCAACGATTGGCAACTTGGTTTCAAGTAATAACTGCAATTTCATTACGCGGCGAGTAAATCGTCTCGCCGCCCTATAAATAACTCATTCGGTGATCGTCCACCTCTGGT